>CAZFPG010000083.1:0-11125 GCA_964521055.1 uncultured Marinobacter sp. | reverse complement strand
AACCCTGCCGGCCCTTTTTTGCCTCTTGTTCCTCTTACGCCTTTTTGCACTGAGTTCAGGCGTGGCGAACCAAAAATCATATCGCGGTTTTCGATATAACAAAATCATATTGAAATTTTGTTCTTTTTTGCTTGTATGTGTTCGTAAACGAATATTACAATCGTCTTAACGTTCGATAGCGCACGAAAGCGGTGCATAAACAAAAACAACAGAACAGGCAGGTCGACCATTATGGAGCGTATTCAATCAGTGCTAGCCCGGGAAATTCTGGATTCCCGCGGTTTTCCCACAGTGGAAGTGGATGTCACGTTGGGAAACGGTGTGGTTGGATACGGTCGCTCGCCATCCGGTGCCTCCACAGGGTCCAGGGAGGCCCTGGAAAAACGGGACGGTGATCCCGCCCGATACAATGGCAAGGGCGTCCTTGGGGCGGTTGAATCGGTGAACCGGCATATCGCGCCGGCCCTTGAGGGTCGCGTTGTGTTCGACCAGTTGGTGATTGATCGTCTTATGCGCCACCTGGACGGGACCGACAACAAGTCCGGCTTTGGCGCCAACGGCATCCTTGCGGTTTCGCTCGCCATAGCGAATGCAGCCGCAAATTACCGACAGCAGCCACTGTATCGTTACCTTGCTGAACTCTATGGCTGTTCAGGACCATGCGTGCTCCCGGTACCGATGATGAACATCATCAACGGCGGGGCCCATGCAGACAACAATGTGGATCTGCAGGAATTCATGATTCAGCCGGTGGGGGCTCCCAGCTACAGCGAAGCGCTGCGCATGGGCGTCGAGATTTTCCATGGGTTGAAGTCACTGCTGAAGAAAAACGGCCTGTCCACCACCATTGGTGACGAGGGTGGTTTTGCCCCCAACTTGCGTTCCAGTGAAGAGGCGCTTGATCTTATTCTTGAGGCCGTCGTCAAGGCAGGCTATCGCCCCGGTACGGATATTGTGCTGGCACTGGACTGTGCCGCTTCCGAGTTCCATCAGGATGGCCGCTACCAGTTGGCCGGCGCAGGCCAAAGCTACGATTCGGCCGGATTTGCCGATTATCTGTTGTCGCTGGCCATGCAGTATCCGATCGCGTCCATTGAAGATGGCATGGACGAAAATGACTGGGATGGCTGGAAGCTACTGACCGACAGACTTGGCGAGCGGGTTCAACTGGTGGGTGACGACCTGTTTGTCACCAACACCAGCCTTATATCCGAAGGGATTCGCCGGGAAATCGGTAACTCAGTTCTGATCAAGTTCAACCAGATAGGAACCCTTTCGGAAACCTTCGAAGCCATAGGCATGGCCCAGGACGCGGGCTACACCGCGGTTATTTCCCATCGCAGTGGCGAAACCGAAGACACCTTTATTGCCGACCTTGCCGTTGCAACAAGGGCCGGACAGATCAAGACGGGCTCGCTCTGCCGGTCGGATCGAGTTGCCAAATACAACCGTCTGCTGCGTATCGAGCAGGACCTGGGTGCCCATGCGTTCTATCCCGGTGTGGGGGCAATCCGTTGTGCCCTGGATACCTGAGTCAGCAATGTACGGAATTACAGGAGGCAGATCATGAGAAAACCCATTCTGATTGCGAACTGGAAAATGAACGGAAGCCTGCATTCCAACCAGGCATTGCTGGTACGGATGCAGGCCAGGCTGAGGCCTTTCCGGAAAGCCATTGATATGGCCATCTGCCCGCCGTTTCCCTACCTCTTCCAGGTTCGGGATATGCTGGGTTACACCGGAATATCCCTTGGCGCCCAGAATGCCAGTTCCGCGCCCTCCGGCGCCCACACCGGTGAGGTGAGTGCCACCATGCTCAGGGAAATGGGCTGTCGCTACGTTCTTGTGGGTCACTCCGAGCGACGGTCGCTCTATCATGAATCCAATGGCGATGTAGCCGCCCGCTTCAGACAGGTTCAGGCTGCCGGCATGACCCCGGTTCTGTGTGTGGGGGAGACCCTTGACGAGCAGGAACATGGGCAGGCCATGGCGGCCATCGAAAGCCAGCTACAGGCAGTTATTGATGAAACCGGAACGGCAGCCCTGGGGAACAGCATCATCGCCTATGAGCCGGTATGGGCCATTGGCACCGGCAGAACCGCCACCCCAGAGCAGGTATCAGACACCCACCTCGCCATCCGTCAGTTTCTCGAGAAGCATCAGGCTGGCCTGGGAGAGACGGTACGCATCGTTTATGGGGGCAGCGTAAAAGCCGGCAATGCCGCCGAGCTCTTTCAGTCACCGGAAGTCGACGGTGGCCTGATCGGCGGAGCCTCTCTGCAGGCTGACGAATTTTCCGACATTGGTGCTGCACTGGCAGACACCGTCGCTGAACCTGACAGTGAATGCGACGCACTGGATTAATTGGAGGAATTGCTTTTGGATATGGCAGCACGCATGCGTGATTTTTTCCCGGTTATCGGGGATGTTCCGGAGAAGTTCCGGCCTGGTAACGGGGTTACCCTTGACCACTACCTGGTGTCCGGGCTGATGAAACCCTGGCAGGGGGAGTACGCCGACGTGGTCAGCCCGGTGTGCCTGAGTGGCGATGATGGACAGCCGCAGTCGCTGGTGATAGGCCGGACGCCGCTGATGGGCAAACAACATGCGATGGCTGCGCTGGATGCGGCAGTGGAAGCCTATGGGCAGGGCAGCGGCTACTGGCCACAGTTGTCAGTGGAAGAGCGGATCGGCCATGTGGAATCTTTTCTGGCGGCCATGCGCGAACAGCGTGATGCCGTGGTTGAACTTCTGATGTGGGAGATTGGCAAGAGCTACAACGATTCCTGCAAGGAATTTGACCGTACCTGTGATTATATTGCCCACACCATTCATGAGCTGAAGGACCTGGAGCGACGTTCCAACAAATTCGAGCTGGTGGGCGGTGTGGTGGCCCAGATCCGCCGCCTGCCCGTGGGGGTGGCTCTTTGCATGGGGCCCTTCAACTACCCGCTGAACGAAACCTTTACCACCCTGATTCCTGCGCTGATCATGGGTAACACCGTCGTGTTCAAGCCGGCCAAGTACGGCGTTCTGCTGATGGGTCCCTTGCTGAAGGCCTTCCAGGAATGCTTTCCCCCGGGTGTGATCAATATTATCTTCGGCCGTGGCCGGGATACGGTCGGGCCGCTGATGGAGAGCGGCAAGGTCGACATGTTTGCCTTCATCGGCACTCACCGTGGCGCCTCCGCACTGAAGCAGATGCACCCCAAGCCCCATCGGCTGAAAGCGGTACTGGGGCTGGATGCCAACAATCCCGGCATCGTGATGCCGGATGCGGATCTGGATGAAGCAGTCACCGAATGCGTTACCGGAGCCCTGTCATTTAATGGCCAGCGCTGCACGGCTCTCAAGCTGCTGTTTGTTCATGACAGCGTGGCGGACACCTTCGTTGAGAAACTGGGGGTGGCGGTGGACGAACTGGTTGCAGGCATGCCCTGGGACCCGGACGTCAAACTGACACCGCTTCCGGAACCTGGCAAGACCGGGTACCTGGGAAGCCTGGTGGATGACGCGCTCGCGGGTGGTGCGAGGATCTGCAACCGGAACGGGGGAGAGGTGTACGGCACCTATTTTCATCCCGCCGTGCTGTATCCGGTGAATGCCGCCATGCGGGTATTCCGGGAAGAGCAGTTTGGTCCGGTGGTTCCCGTGGTGCGATATTCGGAAATTGACGAGGTGATTGATCACGTCCGGCAGTCGGATTTTGGTCAGCAATTGAGCATTTTCGGGTCAGACCCGGAGCAGGTTGCCCACCTGGTGGATATGCTTGCCAACCAGGTAGGCCGGATCAACCTCAATGCCCAGTGTCAGCGCGGGCCGGATACGCTTCCGTTCAATGGGCGCAAGGATTCCGCCGAGGGCACTCTGTCTGTAACCGATGCCCTCCGGGTGTTTTCAATCCGTACCACTGTTGCCACCAAAGCGACAGCGCGCAACAAGGAATTGATCAACGATATCGTCAAGAGCCGGCACTCGGGATTTCTGACCACCGACTATATTCTCTGAGTCAGAGTGACGTTGGCTGGCCCGCTTCCTTACGGCGGGCCTCCCATTCTTCCCGGGTCTGGACAGCTTCGTCTCCCGGCATGGAATCGATGATCTCGAAATAGTCGCTGGAGTAGTCATCGGCCATGATGTCGTTGCGGGGTTTTACCCGTACCACATAGACAGTCTGCACATTCTGGTGGTCAAACTCCCGCCAGTACTGTTCGTCTTTCAGGAAACTGTACCTGTGTCCCTCCAGTGTACGGATGACTCTGTCGGTATCGGTGGTACCTGCCCGCTCAACCGCGTCTTTGTACTGGTAGACAATGCTGTACGCAGAGGCAGCTGCCGTGGAAGGGCGCATTTCGTAGCGGCTTGAGAAGGCTTCGACAAACGCCTTGCCCCTTGGATAATCATACTGGTAGGGCACGCTCCATACCCAGGGTGAGCCACCGATAACCCCTTCCATAATGGTCGGCCCCACCTGGCGGGCCATGCCCAGCGTCAGGTTGGGAATCACCACCTGCATTTTTTTCGTGATCCCCATTTCATAGGCCACGTTCAGTGCACGCACCATGTCGTCCCCGAACAGCACCATCATCAGTACCTTTGCGCCGCTTTGTTCCGCTTCCACCAGTGCCTCGCGGAAATCCGCGATGTGAGCACGGGGGAAGGGCGTCTTGACGCCCCGGTGGGCCTCGGTGTCATTGGTATTGGTGAACTTGCGGACCGATTCTTCCACCGACCAGCCCCAGGTGTAGTCCGCGGTAATGTAGAAGTATTCGTCGCCGGCATGCTGGCTATTGAGGTACTTGCTCAATACCTTCGCGGTCATCCAGGCATTATAGGGTTCCCGGAACATGTGGCTGTGGCCGGCGGTTCCAGTGGTGGCGTTGGAGTAGGTCAGGGTGCCGAAATAGATTCTGTCCCGGTCCCGGGCGGCCCTGCCGGATTCAATGGCCACGGCACTGGAGACACCGCCAAAAACCATCTGTACGCCTTCATTGTCAATCAGCTCAGCCGTATTCCTGGCACCCTTGCCGGGATCGCCCGAGGTATTGCGTATCACCAGCTCGACATCGCGGCCCATGATGCCGCCGGCCTTGTTGATTTCATCAACCGCCAGAAACGCCCCGAGCCGTTGTTGCAGGCCCTGGTCCTTGTAGCGGCCGGTCTGTGGGTAGTTCAGCCCTATCTTCAGGGTTTCCGCTGCCACTGTGGCAGTTGTGAGCAGAGTCAGTAAAAGGAATACAAAAAGTTTCTTGGCGTGCATTTACGAAGGCCTCCGTGATCGCGCCGGGCCGGAAAACACAGGCCCTTGATATTGTTTTTATAAAGCCGCAATAGTGTCGCGGGAGTCGGCCGAGGCAACAATCGTACTAAAGTGGAAGGTCGTGTAACGATTTGTCAGATGTTGATGGCTGTCACGAACTTTGCGTTTACTCAGGCGACAGGCTGATTGCGGGAGAATTCCGTAAGGCGATACCACAGCGGGCGGGGAAGCAGGCTCCGGGCACCATGCAGTGCGGAACGGATCCTCCCGGAATTCATCGACCCGAGCACCGGTACAGGTGTTCCCGGAATCTGACACAGCCAGGCGATGGCCAGCCCGATTTCATCCAGTCCGGTTTCCTCCCGTGCTCTTTCGAGCACATCCGTGGGAATCCGCCCGGTCAGGTTGCCCCCGCCGAGGGGCGACCAGGCCAGCCAACGCAAGCCGTCGGAAAGGTGGGCCTCCAGGGTGCCATCAAACAACGGATCGGTGTGGGCCAGGGACAACTGGCTCTGGTTGCACACCAGCGGCAGCCCGGTATTCGCTGCCAGCCATCGCCACTGTTCCGGCAGGAAATTGGATACGCCAATCTGGCGCACCTTGCCAGCGGATACCGCGTTTTCCAGCACCCGGGCAACATCCTCAGCCTGCAGCAGGGGATCAGGGCGGTGGATCAGGAAGGTATCAATCTGCTCCATCGACAGTGATTCAAGCGCGTGGTCGATGGCTCTCTCGAGGTAGCTGGCCTCGGCCCGGTAATGTTTTACCTGCCAGGGTGAACTGTCCTGGTTCGCCGGCACGATGCCGGCCTTGGTGATCACCCGGACACGACCGCCCAGCGCGGGACGGGCCCGCAAAGCATCCCCGAACAGCCGTTCACACTGGCCACCGCCATAGATGTCGGCGTGGTCGAACACGTCCAGCCCTTCGTCCAGCCTGGCCGCTATCCAGTCAGCCAGTTTCGACGGCCTGGTAAGTTCCGGGTAGTCATGAAGGCGCATCATCCCCAGTATCAGGGGTGTTTCCGGTGTAAACGCCTCTGTTTGGGTGTTTTGCACGGTTACTCCTTGCCGAAGGCGATGACCACCCGGTCGTCACCATGGATTCGTGAGAAAACATACGGATCGCTGCTCAGTCGTTTGTGCTCCCCGGCGCCAATGGCCGGATGGCGCTCCCGGAACTGTCCGAGCTTTTGCCAGTGGGACAATACCGGCTCTGCCACGCCATTTTCAATGTCTGCCCAGTTCATGTCGGAACGGGTGCCCTGGTGGCTGTCTGAACCGGTGGGCCCGAACTGCCGCCCGGACTCGTCCCCGTAGAATATCTGGCTGGTACCCGGTGTAAACAGCAGGGCACCGGCAACCCGCTTATGGGTGGCAGGGTCGTTATCGGCAATGCGGCTGAACAGCTGGGTATCGTGGGATGAGATGTAGCTCATTACATTGAAGGGCTTATCGCCGTTCATCTTCTGCGCGTAATCGCTGTAGATGGTGTCCATCTCCGGCAGGCAGGCGGCACCAGCCCGGGCTTCTTCCTGCAGGTCAAAGTTGATCACGGCATCGAAACCGGAATCAAAGTAACTGCTGCGGGTGACGGAGTGGGGGAAAACCTCCGCCACCATCCAGAAATCTTCCGCTGGCAATGGCTGGCCGGGGTTGTTGCTGCGGTAGGTTTCAAGCGCCTTCTGGGCCTCGGCCTTCAGTTCCTGCCAGGCTTCCGGCTCCACGTGCTTGGTGGTATCCACCCGGAAACCGTCGATGCCAAATTCCCGTACCCAGTCCGTCAGCCAGGTGACCAGGTACTTCCGCACGGTTGCATCATCAAGCTGTTCGGCACGGGTATTTTCCTTGTTTTGCAGGAATAGCGGCAGGTCGACCGCTTTGTCGGATTCGGTCTTGAAGTCCGGCAGGAAAGCCAGCGAGCCTCTCACCGGATCAATCGACGCCTGGGGCGCGGAGTCGTAGTCGCCGATGCCGGCGCGAACCCAGTCCTTGCCCCACCAGTTGGCCCAGTCCGGGTGATCATAATCGATCAGTGCATGGTAGGCGTGGAAGTCTTCCCAGGATTCAGGCTGCCAATCGCCCCACTGCTCCGGCAGGTGCTTCTCGAAGCCGTCACGTAGGCCGCCGACGTTGAAGGTTTGCATGTCCTGGAGTGTGGCGTAGCCAGGGTGGTTCATGACAACGTCCATCACCACGCGAATGCCGCGGGCGTGGGCCTCTTCCACCAGGGTCCGGAACTCCTCACGGGTGCCAAAGTTGGCGTCAGGGCGGGTGAAGTCCAAGGCATAATAACCGTGGTATCCATAGTGCTGGAAATCGCCCCGGTCACCGCCGCCCACCCAGCCGTGGATCTGCTCGAACGGTGGCGTAATCCACACGGCATTGACACCAAGATCCTCAAGGTAATCCAGTTTTTCGGTCAGCCCGGCGAAATCACCGCCGTGGAAGGTGCCGATCTCGTCCTTGCCATCGGGCTTGCGGTTGTAATTCCGGTCATTGTCAGTGCGGCCGTTGGCGAAACGATCAGTCACGGTAAAATACACCGTTGCACCGGCCCAGTTGAAGCTCTGCTCGGGCGCATCGGCGGCCTCCAGCAGTAGCAGGCCCTCGGCGGCCGGGGCAGGTGTCAGCGCTACCTGGCCATTCTGCACCCGGGTTTTCTCGCCACTGTAGAAATCCCGCACCCAGTCGCCATCGGCAAAGGTATCGCCCACGGAAACAGTCATCGGAGACCGGGTAGGGGTACACAGCCCGCTGTCGGCCGATCCGTCCATCGTGTCTGACGGCGGGGCTGCGGTCTCGAACTGGCCGCTGGCGCAGCCGGCAAGAGAGAGATACGTCACAAGGCTGACGGTTAGACTGAGTTTTTTCGGGGTCTGGCTCATGCAATGGGCTCCGGTTCCATTTATTGTTGTCGTACCGCAATCAAACCAGACCTGGAGGGTGGGTGGTAGACGGAATTCACTACGCCTCCCTACTCCCCCGTTCTACGCCTCAGGGAATGAAAACAGGGCTGATGCCAGCAACGGCAAATTGCAACACAGTTTGGTTACTCGCAATAGAAAGATTTGCGTTCAGCCCGCCCGGCCACCCTCGTGCCAGGGCGGACAACAAGAATAAGGCAAGAACAAGTAGAGGAATCACCTGATGAATCGTCGAACTTTTATCCGTAGCACTATCTTCCGCCGTGCCATCGCCGCTGCGACTATTGCAGCATCTTTTGGTCTGTCCGCACCCGCCCACGCCGAGATTGAGGAAGGCAAGCTTCTGGTCTGGATTAACGGCGACAAGGGCTATGACGGGCTGCAGGAAGTGGGTGACTGGTTTACCGAGGAAACCGGTATTCCGGTTGAGGTCGCACACCCGGACAACGCCACCGACAAGTTCCAGCAGTCTGCCGCTACCGGTAACGGCCCGGACATCTTTATCTGGGCCCATGACCGTTTTGGCGAATGGGCCCAGAGCGGTATCATCTCTGAAATCAAACCGTCCCAGAAGGTTGTCGATGCCAATTTCGGGTTCACCTGGGACGCAGTCACCGTAGACGGCAAGAAATACGGCTACCCCATGGCGGTTGAATCCGTCGGCCTGATCTACAACAAGGATCTGGTTCCCGAGCCGCCGAAGGCTTTCGAAGACATTCCCGCCCTGCACGAGAAGCTTGCCGAGGACGGCAAGCGCGCCATTCTCTGGGACTATAACAACACCTACTTCACCTGGCCGATGATTGCTGCCGCCGGTGGCTATATCTTTGCCCGGAACGAAGACGGCACCTATGACGCCAAGGACACCGGCGTCAATAACGAAGGTGCCATGAAAGGTGCCAATATGCTGGCCACGCTGATCGAAGAAGAAGTAATGCCCCGTGGTGCGGACTACAGCGCCATGGAATCCGGCTTCAACAAGGGCAAGGTGGCCATGATGATCAATGGTCCATGGGCCTGGGGTAACCTGAAGAAAAGCGACATCAATTTTGGCGTAACCACACTGCCAACGGTTGATGGCCAGCCAAGCAAACCGATGGTAGGCGTGATGGCGGCAACGCTGAACTCAGCAAGCCCCAACAAGGACCTTGCTGTTGAGTTCCTGGAAAGTTACGCGCTGTCGGTCAAGGGCCTGAAAATGGTCAACGACGACGTTCCACTCGGTGCTGTTGCCAACAAGGAGTTCATGGACGAGCTGTCCTCCGATCCCAACATAGCGGCTACCTTCGAAAATGCCGAGCTGGGTGAGCCGATGCCAAGTGTGCCTGCCATGGGCGCATTCTGGTCATCCATGGGGCCGGCTCTGCAGAACATCACTTCTGGAAGACAACCCGTTGAGGATGCCCTGAACTCCGCAGCACAGCGCATTACCCGGTAACACCGGAACAGGAAATGCCGGCGGCCAACGGGCCGGCGGCTTTAAACGGGCTGACTACAATGATAACGGAATCCCTGTCCTCCTACGGACCCGAAAGCAGACCTCCAATGATCCGAATGATTCTGAAGTGGGGCGCCCTGGTGGCATTGGTCGCGATGGCGCTCTACCTGATACTGGCGCTCTATGCCCAGCAGGAATTTGTGTTCGCGATGCTGTTCCTGGTGCTGACGGCATCGGCGGTATTCGTCTTCGTTCACAAGAAACTCTACGCCCATCGCTATATCTTTCCTGCCGTGGCCGGCATGGGGCTGTTTGTTATTTTCCCGTTGATGTACACCGTAGGCATCGGGTTTACCAATTACAGTGCCAGCAATCTGCTGAGTTTCGAGCAGGTTCAGGACAACCTGCTGGACCGGACCTACGAGTCGGACTCCATTCGCTACAACTACGAGCTGTATGAGACTGATGCGGGTTACGTGCTTTACCTGGAAGGTGAACGCCAGGATCTGGTGACCGCTCCACTGGAGCTGGATGGCACCGAAACGGATGTGCCCACTCTGCCTGCGTCAGGGAAGCCCGCCGGAGAGCCCCTGGCAATGCGGGATATTATCCAGCTTCGCTCCAGACTGGGCGAGCTGGACCTGCAGACCGAAGACGGTCGCGAGCTGAGCATGGCCAGCCTGCGCTCGTTTGCGGCGATTCGCGACCAGTTCACGCTTCATGAAAATGGCAGCATTACCAATAATCAGACCGATGTGACCTACTTCCCGGATCACGACGCCGGGTTCTACCGCAGTGCCGATGGTGACACGCTCTCGCCGGGCTGGACCGTGAATATCGGCTGGGACAACTACCTGAAGGTGGTGTCTGACCCGAGCATTCGTGGGCCGTTTTTCGAGATCTTTGTATGGACGCTGTCCTTCGCGGTGGCGACGGTGGTGTTCACACTGGCGCTCGGGCTGTTGCTGGCGAATCTTCTGCAATGGGACCAGATCCGCGGCAAGGGCTTCTACCGCACCATGCTGATCCTGCCTTATGCGGTGCCGGCGTTCATTTCGATACTGGTTTTCAAGGGCCTTTTCAACCAGAACTTCGGTGAGATCAACCTGGTGCTGGAGGGCCTGTTCGGAATAAGGCCGGACTGGTTCAGCGACCCGGCACTGGCCAGAACCATGATCCTGATCGTGAACACCTGGCTTGGCTACCCCTACATGATGCTGCTGTGCATGGGGCTGCTGCAGGCAATTCCCCGGGATCTTTACGAGGCTTCGGCCATGGACGGGGCAGGGCCGGTGAACAATCTGTTCAATGTCACCCTGCCGCTGATTATCAAGCCGCTTATGCCACTGCTGATTGCAAGCTTTGCGTTCAACTTCAACAACTTCGTCCTGATCGCCCTGTTGAAGATGTATTTGTAATGAGGCTTATCAAGATGCTTTAGGTAGTAATGCCCCAACTCATGAGCAAGAACGGCGTTTAATTCTTCCCATGACTTAAGGTC
>CAZFPG010000082.1:0-11129 GCA_964521055.1 uncultured Marinobacter sp. | reverse complement strand
GTACAGATAATCTTGGTAATGTTACCCATCATCACCGGCATATCTCATCCGTTCAGAGAGCAGTACGTAATGCCGTAGATGCTGCCGGGATTGGCAAGCGGGCGGGCTGTCACACCTTCCGGCACACCTTTGCGACAGAGTTACTGAAACAGGGAAACGATATCCGTACTGTGCAGGATTTGCTGGGCCATGCAGATCTACGAACAACCCAGATCTACACTCACGTCCTGGGTCAAGGGTTTGCGGGGGTACGCAGCCCTCTCGGGTAGGCGTCAGTCATCTTCCGGATCGTCGCGGCTGAACCGACTCAGGTCATCAAGAGCGCCGTTTGAGATCAATAGCTTGCGCTCCTTTCCGGGTGAGATATCTGGGGGTACATAATTTTCGCGGATATCTTCGTATTGTTCCGCAATGAAGCTCAAGCCGTGTTTCTCTTCACGTCTGATCAGCTCTTCTATGTCTGCTTTATCGCCTTCGATTGTCCGAAGGTCCGCTTGAAACGTCCGCCAACGGACTTGTCGCATGGCTTTTTCATTTTGAATAACAAAGTTGACGTTAATTTCGCCCGGAATCGGGGATTCGTCGTGCAGAAGGAATGCCTTGGGGGCAGCATCTGCAAGCTCATGCTGAAGAGTCTGCTCGACCCCCTGCTGATAGCGCCACCAGCGCCGTCTTAGCTCTTCCAACTGGGGTTCCATGCCATCAGCATCCAGTTGGTAGTCCCATACCACTCCGCCATCTTCCTGTTTGCCATGGTTGGGGCCTTCCACGTAAGACGAGGGAATCAATTCATCCAGCCGCCGGTCCCCGGATTCCGCCACCCTCGATATCACGTAACTGGCCGTTGAAAACAGGTTACCGTATACCAGCCCTTCATCCATCACCAATCGAATCCAGCGTGGTTGATACAGAGGAAAATAGCCGGGGCTGACGTAGTTTTTCAGGTCTCTGTGGCGGCACTCTTCCTGGAACAGGAAATTGTCATAGTCGTAATCATAGAGGGTGTCGAAATTGAGTAACGAGACATCCTCATCCATGCTTTCATTGAGATAAATGAAGTCTTCACCAATCCCTCTGGTGAGAAGGTCTGCCGGGTTGATTTCGTTAAGCTGGTCCAGGGTGAGCTCATCCCATACTTCCGAAGCCCCAGAAGCAGAACACTCAATGCCCAGAACCTGCTTCAGCAGCACCTGTTCCATACGGCAACGGGCCTGTTTTCCCGGCATCGCCCGGAATCTCTCCTGGGCTTCCGGACTCCAGCTGAAATACTCCGGGCTACCTGCCATCAGGGCCCGGTTTGCTGCGGCACGCGCATCACTTGAGATATGCAATGGCAAAGTAGGCTCCTTCCACCATGCTCCAGAATACCTCAAGCGTAGCAGATGGCCGTAAAGCCAGAGAACTCAGAGCTTTTACGACCACTTACGGGCTGGCGGCCGGTAGTTTTTCAGGGCGGATATCAACGCTTCCGGCTGTTGTTCCACAATCACCATGTCCGCGTATTCTGGTTTCAAAAAGCCGGCACCGGACATCTTGCTGATAAAGGCCAGCAGCTCATCGTAATAGCCTTCAACGTTATAGAAGGCACATGGCTTATTGTGATACCCAAGCTGCCCCCAGGTCCAGGCTTCGAAGATCTCATCCATGGTGCCCGGGCCACCGGGCAGGGCTACGAAGGCGTCGGCCATATCGGCCATCAGTGCCTTGCGCTCGTGCATGGAGGCCACCACGTCCAGCCGGGTCAGGCCCTGGTGGGCCAGTTCGCGGTCACGCAGGGATTCGGGGATCACACCATACACTTCGCGGCCGCCAGCGAGCACGGCATCGGCAACCACACCCATCAGGCCCACCTTGCCACCGCCAAACACCAGGTCCATGCCCTGGCTGGCCATATAATGGCCGAACTCATCGGCAGCCTCTGCAAAGCGTTCGTTATTGCCCCGGCTGGAGCCACAAAAGACAGCGATTTTCATGAATGATTCCTGTCACTGGATTCGTTGTTTGGTGTGTCGGGCAATATACTGTCAGGTACCATTCAGGAACCCAGACACTACCTGATTCAATGATATCAACACGGGTTATCTTCCCATGAAAACCGTTTTTTCGCCGCTGCACAACCGCCGCACGGCCACCACCGAACTGGACGGCGGCATTCTGATAGCACCTCATGAGAAGCCATCACGGGCTGAAACCATACTGGCCCAAGTGAAACAGGAACAGCTAGGAGAGGTTTTCCCACCACAGGAATTCGGCCTGGGCCCGGTGCTGCGCGTGCATACCCAGGACTATGTGGACTTCCTCAGGACCAGCTGGGCAGACTGGACCGCCGCGGGCAAGCCCGGTGAAGCCATTCCCGCCGTCTGGCCCGGTCGCGGCATGCGGCACCGGGTACCGAAAGACATTGACGGCCGCATGGGCTATTACAGCTTTACCGCAGATACTTCCATCACCGAAGGTACCTGGGACGCTGCCTGCGCCTCGACCGATGTCGCGCTGACCGCACAGGCACTGGTGGCCGGCGGCGAATCCGCTGCCTTCGCTCTGTGCCGCCCACCCGGCCACCATGCCCACGCCGATCTGTTCGGCGGCTACTGCTTTTTCAACAACGCCGCCATTACAGCCCAGGCCTTCCGGGATCAGGGTGCCCGGCGGGTGGCCGTGCTGGATGTAGACTTCCACCACGGTAATGGCACCCAAAGTATTTTCTACCAACGTGACGACGTAATGACCATCAGCCTCCACGGCGACCCGGATCTGGTGTTTCCCCACTTTCTGGGATTTGAAGACGAAACCGGCGAAGGCCCCGGTGAGGGGTTCAACCTGAACATCGTCTATCCGCCCGGCACACCCTTTTCCATCTGGCGCGAAGGGCTGGAAACCGCCTGCGCCCGGATCGCAGCCTATCAGCCGGATGCCCTCGTAATTGCCCTGGGCGTGGACACCTTCGAGGATGACCCGATTTCCTTCTTCAAGCTGGCGTCGGCAGACTACCTGTTGATGGGAGAGCAGCTGGGTCAACTTAACCTGCCCACCCTTTTCACCATGGAGGGCGGATATGACGTGGATGCTATTGGCGTGAATGTGGTGAACGTGCTGAAAGGGTTCGAACGTGCCCGGCTATGAACCGGTTTCCTTCAACTTTTCAAAAGCTTCCGGGTAACGCCGCTTCATCCGGGCAAGTCGCACGATAGTGATGAAGTTGGTGACCACAACCATGCCTTCTGCCAGGGTACCGCCAACCGAACCGATAACTATGTTATTCAGCATCCAGGCAATGGCAGCGGCCATCAGCATCAAACGCATGGGAATGCCCCGGAGCATGAACATGCCCACGGTACCGAAGATGGCTGCGGCAATGGCGAAAAAATCCACCGGGCTGCGCCAGGTCAGCGCGGCCGCCACCATGTTCACCGCAAGTACCGCCAGCATCACCTTCCAGCTACCAAGATAGTGCCGGGCCAGCATGATACGGCCGATCACCAACAAACTCAGCACCGCAGCCGTCCAGCTGTCAAACAGGGCAAACTGCAGGGCGAAGGCCACGTTCGCGGAAATCAGCAACACCATCAAACGGTCATCCCGCTTGCTGGCGAAGCCGACAATACAGAACCCCAGTGCAATCAGGCTGACGACCTGGCCCGCCATGTCGGTATAGCTCATGCCCTCAAGCATGGTGGACATTCCCGCACGGCAAGGCGTGTTTGCCCAAGGCCCGGATCACCTTCTGCGATAATCCGGGTCAGTCCAGCAAAGGGGCAGTGATTCCCCGGAAGGGAAGTTCAGGCCGGCTTTCTCGAACAACTCCGGATCCTGGGCTTCCTCACCAAAGTGGAGGCTGCCCCTGACTTTCGTCTCGTTGGGATCAAACAGCGTCCTGGTGTCCAGCACCTCAATCATGTGGCCGGTCGACTTTTCGGCGAGAAACATAAATCCCTCCCGGATTTCCCCTGATGGTGTATGAAACGATCTAGCTCGCTAACTCAATCTTCCTGAAGTCGAGTGTATTCTCTTTGGGCGAGGCTTCAATGCCCATCACTTCGGAGCGACGCTTCATTACAATGTAGACGAAGCAGCTGAAGTACAGCGCGATCACCAGCGCACCTACCCACTGGATGCGCAGGAAATCCAGCTGGAACAGCAGGGTCAGCCCACACATGGCGATCAGGTTACCAAACCAGTACCGCCCCTGACCCAGCCGTTTTGCGGTCAGGTTCAGGTTGTCGGTGTAGAGGCGGATCAGCGAATCCAGCGAGTTGATCACCATCAGGATACCCACCGTGATCATTGCAATGTTGACAAACGCGGCAATGTCGAGCCCCTCTGCGTGATAGTGGTACAGCACAGTGAACCAGGTACCGATGGCAATGGACGGAAACACCAGCATGGCAATCATCAGCTGCCAGGTACGCAGGCCACTGACAAAGCGGGCCGTGAACTGGCCGATCATGATGCTCCAGGAGAACCACCAGAACAGGTAAAACTCGTGGTAGTCGTTCAGTGGCAGCATGAAGTAGTGCAGGTTGGTGAAGTACTCACCGATCAGGCCCGCGGTACCGAAGAAGTCCCCTACGCTGCCGTTGCCGGTCAGGAAGGCTTGCCCCCACATCACCGCAATCAGTGCAATAAACAGCCAGCTTGAGCCCAGGCTCAGTATGCGCACATACTTGATTTTACTGCTGGAATATACCGCCGCCGCAATCGCCGCAAAGACAATCAGGTAGAAAGTGGGCACCACCGTTTCGCCGTCACCGATTTCCGGCAGATACCAGGGCAGGTTGACCAGCAACAGGAACGCGGTAAAGGCGCAGGTGCCGATGATCACCGCATTGTTGACCACTTTCACCAGTGGAATATCGAAGAACTTCACCCGCGGCTCGATCACGCAGAAGTAGAAACAGGTGAGGAAGTAGAAGCCCCAGATCAGGAAGGCCCAGAAACCAAATTCAATGGCCAGCGGGTTGGCAAACCCGTACTCCGGGCTTTCCGCCAGATCACCATAGCCGGCGAATTCTGTCAGCGGGAACATGATCAGGCCCACATCCAGGCCAGAGGTAAACAGGATGGCGATAAAGGTGAAGGTACGAACCGGCGTCACGCCGATGACTTTCAGGTCCCACCATTTGAACAGTATCAGCGCGATGGCCGCGAAGGTGAAGATCAGGCCTGTGGATAACCAGAGTGTCATACACACCTCCGGCTGCTTGGAATCGTTATTATATCGGACAACATGGGTGTTCCTCCTCTACTTTGAAGCACGTGCTCATTCGAATCGGACACAAACCCCCGCGTTGACGGGTCAACACTTAACTATCGCGCGCTCAGGACGGCATGGTTACCGCAGCGGCGATAGGTAAATCCTGATGGTTTGCATATAAACCGGTGGCCGTTGCACCACCGGGGTATCATCAGGCGATCTCGCGTCTGGCCCCTCCCGGGCGCTGTCGATCTCGCCATTGCTCATCCATTGCCACGGGGGCATCGGATGGATTCAGTGGCTCCAGGCCACGAATAAGGTCAGCGGCACGCTCCGCCACCATGATGGTGGGGGCATTGAGGTTGCCGTTGGGAATGGTTGGGAAGACAGATGAATCCACCACACGCAGTCCGGTGAGGCCATGTACCCGGGTATCCGGGCCCACCACGGCCTGGTCGTCCACTCCCATCTTGCAGGTGCAGGACGGATGGTAGGCGCTTTCCACGGCCTGGCGGACAAAGGCGTCGATTTCCTCGTCGCTCTGCACGTCAATACCGGGCTGGATTTCCGGGCCCCGGAAACGGTCCATGGCGGGCTGGCTGATGATTTCCCGGGTCAGGCGTACACAGTCGCGAAAACCTTGCCGGTCATCCTCGTGCTGCAGGTAATTGAACAGAATGCGCGGCGGCTGGCGCGGGTCGTCGGACTGCACGGTCACCGAGCCGCGGCTCCTGGGCTTGTTATGACCAATGTGCAGCTGGAAACCGTCGCCATCGAAAGCTTCCTTGCCGTCATAGCGCATGGCCGCAGGCAGGAAGTGGTACTGCAGGTCCGGCCATTCCACGCCCGCCTTTGAGCGGATAAACCCGCAGGACTCGAAATGGTTGGTGGCGCCCAGGCCATCCTTCTTCAACAGCCAGCGAACACCGATCTTGAGCTTGTTCCACCAGTCGAGCTTGCGATTGAGGGACACGGGCTCTTTGCAGCGAAACTGGAAGTAAAACTCCAGGTGATCCTGTAGATTGCCGCCAACCCCGGGCAGCTCATGATTGACCGGAATATCCGCCTGCTCCAGCACCTCACGGTTACCAATACCGGAAAGCTGCAGCAGGTGGGGCGAGCCAATGGAACCCGCCGAAAGGATCACTTCTGCTGACGCCTTCACATCCACCAGCTTGCCGTCTTTCTCGTAACGCACACCGGTGGCCTGCTTACCTTCCAGCAATACCCTGTGAACCAGCGCATGGGTAACCACGGTGAGGTTGTCCCGCTCCATGGCGGGGCGCAGATAGGCGTTGGCAGTGGACCAGCGGCGGCCATTCTTGACGGTCATGTGCATGGCGCCAAAGCCTTCCTGACGGGCACCGTTATAATCATCCGTGGCGAAATAACCGGCATCCACACCCGCATCCACAAAGGCCCTGTAAAGTGGGTTCTGTATGTTGTTGCCGTTGTTCACACCCAGCGGGCCCTGGTCGCCACGGTATTCGTCACCGCCGAAGGCCCAGGTTTCCGCTTTCTTGAAATAGGGCAGGCAGTGGCGATAGTCCCAGCCATCGGCGCCCTGCTCCTGCCACTCGTCGAAATCACGGGCGTGTCCGCGCACGTAGACCATGCCGTTGATGGAAGAGGAACCACCCAGCACCTTGCCCCGGGGGCAATGCATGCGGCGGTTATCCAGGTAGGGCTCCGGCTCGGTCTCGAACTGCCAGGCGTACTTTCTGGTGTTCATGGGGATGGACAAGGCCGTGGGCATCTGGATAAAGAGGCTCTTGTCGCTGCCTCCGGTTTCCAGCAGCAGCACCCGGCGGCGGCCATCCTCGGTAAGCCGGTTGGCGAGCACACAGCCAGCAGACCCGGCCCCGACAATGATGTAATCGTAGATTGCTTCTTTCATACGCTGCTCCCGGCAGCCCGGTTAAAAAGGGCTGTCTATATCCTCCATTCCCACGTACACGGCTTTGAGCTGGGTGTAATGGTCGAGTGTGATGCGGCCGTTTTCGCGGCCGATGCCGGACAGCTTGTAACCACCCACCGGCATTTCCGCTGGCGAGGCACCGTAGCTGTTGATCCAGCAGATGCCGGCCTCGATACGGTGGATCACCCGGTGGGCCCGGCGGATATCGCTGGTAAATACGCCGGCGGCAAGGCCGGTGTCGGTGTTGTTGGCCCGGTCGATCACCTCTTCTTCATCGGAGAAGGTCAGTACCGACATCACCGGCCCGAAGATTTCCTCGCGGCAGATGGTCATGTCGTCGGTGCAGTCGGTAAAGATGGTGGGTTCCACGAAGTAACCACAGGGGGCGGATGCCGGTTTTACGGCCTTGCCGCCGTGGCTGAGGGTAGCGCCCTCGGCAATGCCTTTCTCGATGTAGTCCAGCACCAGTTGCTGGTGCTTCTGCGAGATCAGCGCGCCAAAATTGGTCTCCGGATCGGTAGGGTCACCCATACGGATATTGTTCAGCGTGCGCTCCAGCAGCCGGTCCATGAATTGCGAATAGATCGCCTCGTGCACGAATACCCGGGTGCCGTTGGTACAGACCTCGCCCTGGGTATAGAAGTTGCCCAGCATGGCCGCCGAAACGGCATTTTCGACATCCGCATCATCAAAGATGATCAGCGGCGACTTGCCACCGAGCTCCATGGTGACGTCTTTCAGACTGGAAGCTGCTGCCGTCATAACCTTCCTGCCAGTGCCCACTTCCCCGGTAAACGACACCTTGGCAATATCGGGGCTGTGGGTCAGCCAAGCGCCCACATCACCGGCGCCCTGGACCACGTTGAACACACCCGCAGGCACGCCCGCTTCGGCAAAGATCTCCGCCAGCTTCAGCGCCCCCATGGGGGTTTCCTCTGACGGCTTGAAGATCATGCTGTTGCCGGTGGCCAGGGCCGGGGCGGACTTCCAGCAGGCAATCTGCAGCGGGTAGTTCCAGGCGCCGATGCCGGCGCAAACCCCCAGGGGCTCGCGGCGGGTGTAGTAGAAGTCACCCCCCAGATCCTGCTGGTTGCCCTCAACAGACGCCGCAGGGCCAGCAAAGAATTCCAGTGTATCGGCGCCGGTAACCACATCCACCACCTGGGCTTCCTGCCAGGGTTTGCCAGTGTCTTTTACTTCCACTGCTGCCAGTTCGTCGTTACGCTCCCGCAGCAATGCCACGGCACGCTGCAGTATGCGGCCGCGCTGGGCACCGGTCATGGCGGACCATACCTTAAAACCCGCCCGGGCACTCTCTATCGCGGCTTGCTGGATACTGTCATCGGCGATTTCCATTTCATAGATCACCTCGCCCGTGGCCGGATTGACAACCGGGAAGGTTTCGCCGGAGGCGTTTGCCATGGGTTGGCCGTTGACGAAGTTCTGATAACGAGGCAATGCTGTCATGGGGTTCAAACCTGAGCTGGTGAATTCGTTGACGGATTGAGCGCGTTCAATACAAATCGTTTACACAGCACCTCCGCGGCGGCAAAGCCTTCCTGCGGGTCCGGGCTCAGGGCACTGCGCAACCAGAAGCCATCAATCATCGCCGCCATCTGGCGGGCGGCTTCGGTGGCGGCCTGTTTCGGCAGGCGCTGGGCGAAGGAATACCGCAGGTTGCTGTATAGCCTTGCGTCGTTGATCTGCTGCAGGCGCTGTAAGCCGGGCTCGTACATGGATCGGACCCAGAAATTGAGCCAGGTCTTTGCCGCCAGGTCGGAGCGCTGGAACTCGGAAAAGTTGGCTTCCACGATGCATTGCAGGCGCTGCTCCGGTGAACCATCGGTGCGTGCCATGCGCTCACGCAATTCCTTGCCCAGCTGTTCCAGCAAATAGCGCAGCGCGGCCTCAATCAGCCCCTGCTTGCCACCGAAGTAATGGCTGATGATGCCGGACGACATCCCTGCACGACGGCTGATGGAGATAATGGTCGTGTTCTGCAGGCCCAGCTCGGCAATGGACGCCATGGTGGCATCGATCAGTTGCTGCTTTCGGGTGTCTTTTACTCCAACAATCGGCATCGCGTTCCTGATCTTATTTTTTATTAATTGAACGTTCAATTAAAATAAAGTGTACAGAAAGTGATCTGCCTGTTCAACCCGGCATCAGATACCATAAAAAAACCCCGCTCTCCGGAGGCCGGACAGCGGGGCTGGAAAACACGAACTGGCTAGTGTGTGAACCTGTTTTCAGGCGGAGGTTCAGGCCGCCTCTTCTTCGCTCTCATCAGCGGAGTTTCTGATCAGGAAGTCGAATGCGCTCAGGGCGGCCTTGGAACCTTCACCCATGGAGATCACAATCTGCTTATAGGGCACAGTGGTGACATCACCCGCGGCAAACACACCCGGAATGGACGTTTCGCCACGCTCGTCGACAATGATCTCACCGTGTTGGCTCAGTTCGATGTCTCCCTTCAGCCACTCGGTGTTCGGCACCAGGCCGATCTGGACAAATACCCCTTCCAGCGCAACGTGATGCTCTTCACCACTGTCCCGATCCTTGTAGTTCAGGCCGCTAACCTTGCCGTTCTCTCCCACTACCTCGGTGGTCTGGGCAGATGTCAGGATCTCCACGTTCTTCAGGCTGCGCAGCTTCTTCTGGAGCACGTCATCGGCTTTCAGTTCCGACGCGAATTCCAGAAGGGTAACGTGCCCGACAATACCAGCCAGGTCGATGGCCGCTTCCACGCCAGAGTTACCACCGCCGATCACCGACACGCGCTTGCCCTTGAACAGCGGGCCGTCACAGTGCGGGCAGTAAGCCACACCCTTGTTACGATATTCCTCTTCACCGGGCACACCCAACTGGCGCCAGCGGGCGCCGGTAGACAGGATCACGGTGCGTCCTTTCAGCGATGCACCGTTGGCCAGGCGAACCTCATGGAGCCCGCCTTTGCGGGCCGCCGGAATCAGCTTTTCCGCGCGCTGCAGGTTCATGATGTCCACGTCATATTCTTTGACGTGCTGCTCCATGGCTGCCACCAGCTTGGGGCCTTCAGTGTAAGGCACGGAAATCAGGTTTTCGATACCCATGGTGTCGGCCACCTGGCCACCAAAACGCTCAGCGGCAATACCGGTGGAGATACCCTTGCGCGCGGCATAGATAGCGGCTGAGGAGCCGGCCGGGCCGCCGCCGATCACCAGAACCTCGAACGGGTCCTTGTGCCTGAGTTTCTCCGCTTCCCGGGCCTCGGCGCCGGTGTCCACCTTGGCGATGATCTGCTCCAGGGTCATGCGGCCCTGGCCGAAGGGCTTGCCATTGAGGTAGACGCTGGGTACGGCCATGACTTCGCGCTGCTCCACCTCGTCCTGGAACAGGGCGCCATCAATGGCGGTGTGTTTGATCTTCGGGTTTAACACGCTCATCAGGTTCAATGCCTGGACCACATCCGGGCAGTTCTGGCACGACAGGGAGAAATAGGTTTCAAACTCGAATTCGCCATCCAGGTCCTTCACCTGATTGATGACGTCCTGGCTGGCCTTTGGCGGGTGGCCACCCACCTGCAACAGCGCCAGTACCAGGGACGTGAACTCGTGGCCCATGGGAATGCCGGCGAAACGCACGCCGATATCGGTGCCGACCCGGTTGATGGCAAATGAGGGGCGGCGTACATCGACAGACTCTTCCGTGCGTTGGCTGATCTTGTCAGACATCGGCTCGATTTCGTCCAGCAGCTGCTTCAGCTCCCGGGACTTATCGCTGTCATCGTAAGCGGCAACCAGCTCGATCGGCTGTTGCAGCTTTTCCATGTAGGCTTTCAATTGCTCCTTGATACTGGCATCCAACATGCTCTGTCTTCCCCTCTTAATATCGTAAAACTGAATGTGCAAACTCGGGTTGAGTCGTGAATCGAATATATAAGAACGATACGGGCAGGCCAGGCAGAGCTCAAATTAATTGATCCAAAGTATTTGATAGGCCTGTGCTATTCGAGTCTGTAAATCAACCAGATAGAAA
>CAZFPG010000081.1:0-11223 GCA_964521055.1 uncultured Marinobacter sp. | reverse complement strand
GAGTTATTCTCGACAGACTGTAGGTCGGATTAGCGCAGCGTAATCCGACAAAAAGAGATCCAAGGACAACCAATTGCGCGCCTACGCCGATAACGATTACCCCGCGGACCACAAGCCAGACTGGAAAATTATTTCCGGCCTCTGGCCCTATCTCGCCGAATTCGGGGGCCGTGTCGTTCTGGCGTTGGCATTTCTCATAATTTCCAAGCTGGCGACCGTTGCCACACCGGTAGCCCTGAAGTACATCGTCGACTATCTCGACGAGAACCGGGGCGGTGAGGTACTGCTGTGGATTCCGGTGCTATTGGTGGTCGCCTACGGCCTGCTTCGTTTTGGCAGCACTCTGTTCAGTGAACTGCGGGATGCAGTGTTCGCCCGGGTCGCGGAACGGGCCATGCGGCGAGTGTCTTTGCGGGTTTTCGAACATCTGCACAACCGCGAACTGGCGTTCCATCTGGACCGCAAGACCGGTGGTCTGGCCCGGGATATTGAGCGGGGCACCAACGGCATCAGTTTCCTGCTGCGTTTTACCCTGTTCAACATCGTGCCCACGCTGCTGGAAATTCTGCTGGTAGCCGGCATCCTGTTTGTGGTGTTCAACGTCGGCTATGTACTGGCGATTCTTATCGCCGTCGTGGTCTACGTGGTGTTTTCCATCAAGGTTACCGAGTGGCGCACCAAGTACGTGCGGGAGGCCAATGCCCGGGACAACCAGTCCAATTCCCGCGCTGTGGACAGCCTGCTGAACTACGAGACAGTGAAGTACTTCAATAACGAAAAGTTCGAAGCGGAGCTGTACGATGAGGACCTGGATGACTGGGAAAAGGCCCGCCTTAAGAACCGGCTGTCCCTGGCGGCGTTGAATTCCGGGCAGGCTTTGATTATCGGCGTGGCGATGATTGCCATCATGGCAATGGCGGTACGGGAAGTGGCCAGTGGCGAGATCACCCTCGGTGACTTCACCATGATCAACGCCTATCTGTTGCAGTTGTTCATCCCGTTGAACGCACTTGGCTTCGTGTACCGGGAGATCCGCCAGGCACTGGTGAATGTGGAGCGGTTATTCGGCCTGCTTGGTGATGAACCCGTGATTGAAGACGCGACCGATGCCACGCCATTGGTTGTGGGCAAGGGTGACGTCAGTTTTGACCATGTCCACTTTGCCTATCGACAGGACCGCCAGATCCTTCGGGATGTGAGCTTTTCCATTCCGCCCGGCCACACCGTGGCGGTGGTCGGTGCCAGCGGCGCGGGCAAATCCACCCTCGCCCGGCTGCTGTTCAGGTTCTACGATGTGGACCAGGGACGTATAACCATCGATGGCCAGGATATCCGCAGCGTCACCCAGGACAGCCTGCGCTCGGCTATTGGCGTGGTGCCCCAGGACACAGTGCTGTTCAACGACACCCTCTACCGAAACCTGGCCTACGGCCGGCCGGAAGCCAGCGAAGAGGAGGTCTACCGGGCCGCCCGCATGGCGCATCTGGACGCCTTTATCCAGAGCCTGCCGGATGGCTACGAAACCCAGGTCGGCGAACGCGGGCTGAAGCTCTCTGGCGGCGAGAAGCAGCGGGTCGCGATTGCCCGTGTGATTCTCAAGAATCCATCAGTACTGATACTGGACGAGGCCACCTCTTCCCTGGATTCCCTGTCTGAACAGGCAATCCTGGGGGCGCTGAAGGAAGTCAGCCGTCAACGCACATCGCTGGTGATCGCCCATCGCCTGTCCACCACCCGGGACGCCGATACCATCCTGGTGATGGACGGTGGCCGCATCGTCGAGAGTGGTAACCACGCCGCCTTGCTGGCCCGTGGCGGCCATTACGCCCATCTCTGGGCACAGCAGCATCGCAGCGGCGACGATAACGATAGTGAAGCCTGAAATCCGGAATCAAACCTGATGCCCCGGAACGACTCAGGTGAGGTTACAAACGCATCGCAACCTATGTGAGCAACCGAACAGACCCGATGCGGCAACAGCTCTACCGTGAGTGTGTGCCCGGTGAGTCAACTGCCGAGGCGCGTGGCCCTGCGTGGGTCAGGCTATGTCCGGTGTTGGCAAACAGGAGCACATTGTATGGAACAGATAAAGCGTTTATCCCAGATGCTGGTAGCAGCGATGCTGTTGGCCCTGATGGTTGGCTGTGCCTCTACCGAGACCAGTTCGGGTACGGGTGAGTACATCGACGATACCGTGATTACCACCAAGGCCAAGACAGCAATTTTTAACGAATCAACCCTGAAAAGCTCGGAAATAAATGTTGAAACCTATAAAGGCGTGGTTCAGCTATCGGGCTTTGTAAGCTCGCAGGCCGACATCGACACCGCCATGCGGCTGACCCGTGCCGTCAAAGGTGTTAAATCAGTCAGTAACGACATGGAATTGAGATAGATTTCAGCGAGTTATTCTGTGGTCAGCCCTGGGGGTGTGTCCGTAGCGAGGATTCCAGATTCTTGGTTTCGGTAATGTCCACCAGGGTGATGACCACCCCGTCAATCACATTGTCCAGCCTGCGGTAAGGGATGATCCGGACTGAAAACCAGCGGTCGTCGTTGGTGGTGATCTGCTTTTCGCTGACGGCCAGCGTGCTGAGTGTCTGCCTTGCGTCTTCCTGTAATTCGGGGTAACGGAGGCTGCTGGTCAGGTCACTGAGCGGGCGGCCAATATCGTTCTCCCGCAGGCTGATGATCGTTGATGCCCGCTCGGTGTAGCGCCGTACATTCAACTCCTGGTCCAGGAAAAGCACCGCGATTTCGATGCTGTTCAGCACGTTCTGCATGTCGCTCTGTGCAAGCGCAAGGTCATCCAGCTTGGTTTGCAGCTCGGTGTTGATCGTTTGCAGTTCCTCGTTCATCGACTGCATTTCCTCCTTGGATGTTGTCAGTTCCTCGTTTGCGGACTGCAGTTCCTCATTGGTGGACTGGAGCTCTTCGTTGGACGCCTGAAGTTCCTCGCGGGATCGTCGTGCCTGCCCTTTGAGGCTTTCTATTTCCTGCTGATAGCGCTGGATCTCCTCGGCGGCGTCCGATTCCGCACCAGTGGGCGGTTTGCGCTGGCTGGTAACTGCCTGAGGTGGGGCGTCGCGGAACACCACCATGGTCATGCCCTTCAGGGTATCCGGTTTACTGAGTGCCTGGATGGTCACGTCAACGGACTGATCGCCCGCCTCGGTCTTTACCGTCAATCCTTTGAGTTCTACCGGCTCCGATTGGCCAGCAGCCTCCTTCAGCGCGGTGTAAAGCGGTTCGCGCAGGCCGTTGCGGGCCATGGCGTGGATATTCCAGTTTGCCTTCCCCGCCGCCGGTTCCAGGTACTTACCGGTGCGCCCGCTGATGTACACAATATCAGCATCGGCATTGAGCACCACCGCTGCCGGTGAATAGACCTGCAGCAGCAGATTGTCGGCAGCAGATTGCAGGGTGTTGGTTACCTCCTCTGGTGGAACCTGGTTGGCTGGCACGGCTTGCTCCTTGGACAGTGTGGACATCGGAGGAAACGACTTCAGCAGGAAGTCGGAGTGGCGAACAGATTCGTAGGCCTTGCTCCGGTAAAGACGCAGTTTCGGCTTCAGCGGCGCGAACAGATGATTCAGCCGGCCAATGGTTTCCGAACTACCCAGCAATAGCAAGCCTTCGGGGCGAAGACTGTAGTGAAACAGGGGCAGTATCCGGCGCTGTAGGGCCAGGTCGAAATAGATCAGCAGGTTACGACAGGCAATCAGGTCCAGCTTGGTGAAGGGTGGATCCAGAATCACATCGTGGCGGGCAAACAATACCTTGTCCCGTATCGATGGCCGTATCTGATAATGGCTGTCGTGTCTGATGAAAAAGCGTGCCAGCCGGTCACTGGAGACCGAGTTTTCAATACTGAGGGGGTATTGCCCGCGTCGCGCCACGGTAATGGCTTCCGGGCTGATGTCGGAGGCGAATATCTGCAGGTTCAGCTCCCGCCCGGGTGCAATGTTTTCCAGGGCTTCGCTGAAGGCAATGGCCAGGGAGTAGGCTTCTTCGCCGGTGGAACAGCCCACCACCCACGCGCGAAGGGTACGATCCGGAGGCTGTCCCGTCAGCAGTTCCGGCAGTGCCGTTTCAATCAGGCAGGCCCAGGCTTCGGGATCCCGGAAAAACTGGGTAACACCGATCAGTAATTCCCGGAACAGCAATTGTACTTCCTGATTGTTGTCCTCCAGAAAGTGTGTGTAATCAGCCAGGTCCGAGATGCCGTGAATGGCCATGCGGCGCTCAATACGCCGGTTCAGTGTAGTGGGCTTGTAAAGGGAAAAGTCGTGCCGGGTCTGCTCTCGCAATAGCCGTAGAACAGGGTCCAGCCGGGTCAGGGATACGGTGGGGGGCTGCTGGACATGCTCAGGTTGATGCTCCGGTACGGGAACACGCCGGACATATTCCAGTATTCGGGCCGGGATTTCGTTTGCCGGTGCCACGATATCGCCACAGTCTGCTTTTATCGCGCTTTTGGGCATGGCATCGAACTGGGCCGACTCGGGCGTCTGCACCACGGTCAATCCGCCGGTGGCCTTGATGGCCTGCAGCCCCAGGGTGCCATCAGAGCCCATGCCGGACAGCACAACGGCAATTGCCCGTTCATTCCCGGCGCTCGCCAGGGATGAGAACAGCACATTGATGGGCAGGCGCAGCCCCCTGGGTTCCGCGGGTTGATCCAGCTTCAGGGTGTCATTGACCACCCGCAGTTCCCGGTTCGGCGGAATCACGTAAACGGAATCCGCGAGAATGGGCATGTTCTGCTCGGCTTCCTGCACTGGCATGTGGGTATAGCGCTGCAGGAGTTCCGGCAACATGGCCTTCTGGGTCGGGTCCAGATGTTGTACCACCAGAAACGCCATGCCGGTATCGCAAGGCGTATTGCGGAAAAAGTCCTCGAGGGAGGCGAGACCGCCGGCGGACGCGCCAATACCAACAATACGCATCAGAACCCGGCGGAAGGTGTCGTGGCTTCGGTGAGTATCATCAGAATGCTGCCCCCGGCGATGTCAGGCCTTGCGCTGACCGTCAGCTGCCTGTGATCCTGAAGCTCGATGAATGCTTTTGTCGTGCCCGGTTCCGCGCCTTCCGGACTGCTCAGCAGTGTGTCAACTGCACCTTCCTGGCCTGGCGCCAGAAGTGTATGCAGTGCCTTACCGGACAGGGTCCCGGATGGGCCGCCGAAAAGCGCGCCGGCGGCTTCATTGCCCTCAATGACGATGCCGTCGTTGGCGACAATGAGGTAGGCGGCGGGAGCCAGCTCATAGAGCGCCTTGTAGTGCGCCAGCTCCTCGGCGATTTCCTGTTCGTTGATCTGAAGCTGTTCATACAGGAGGTCGAGCTCCACCTGATAGGTCTGCAGCTCATGGAGTAATTTGAGGGCATCGGCAGCCGAGTCGGGTGAGCTTGCGCGCAGGTAAAGCAGTTGCAGGGCGTCAACACTGAGAGCTCCACCACGGCTGGATGGCGGCACGCCATGGTCGATCAGGTCCCTGGCACTGCGGCGCAGCCGGTCATGGCTTTCGGCATTGGGGTATCCGTGCGTCTTAACCATAGTGCCTCCAAAGTGCGCGCTTCGATAAGTGGCGTCTGCTATACGTCTATTGAGTCTACTCCTCCTCGAGACACCCGAATAGCCGGCGCTGGATGTTATCGAAAAGAGCTGTCAGGTGATTTTGTTGTAGCCAAGGCGGTCTGTTTCCCGCTTGACTACGGCATAACATTCACAGCAAAGCGCTTCGAGCCGTGGCCTGTCAGTCACCGTAATGTGACCACGATGATACTCGATGACATTCGCCTTCTGCAGCTTGCCGGCGGCTTCAGTAACGCCCTCCCGGCGTACGCCAAGCATGTTGGCAATGAGTTCCTGGGTCATTGTCAGCTGGTTATCCGGAAGTCGATCCAGGGATAGCAGCAGCCAGCGACACAGCTGTTGATCGATTGAGTGATGCCGGTTACACACGGCGGTCTGGGACATCTGGGTGATCAATGCCTGGGTGTATCGTAGGGTCAGCACCCTTACCTCGGGACTGTTGTTGAACTCTACCTTGAGCTCCGGGGCGGGCATCCGGTAGGCGAACCCCCTGCTTTGCACAACGGTTCGGCTGGGGGTGCTGTCTCCACCCATGAACACAGCGATACCGGCCATCCCCTCATTTCCCACAACCGAAATCTCGGCAGACGCGCCGTCGATCATCACATAAAGCAGTGAAATGATGCAGTTGGTTGGAAAATACACAAATTCAATGGGTTGGCCGGATTCATAGATCACATCCCCCAGGTTGAGCTCAACCAGTTTGAGCCGGGGGAAAAACCGCTTTTTGGCGCTGTCCGGCAAGGCGGCCAGCAATCGGTTCTGTTGTGGGAAGGTTGATGCATCGGGCATAGCCACCTCCCTGGCGGAGCAATGGTTAATGGGCAAGTTAACTGTGAGTGCAACCGGTGACGGGCTTTTGCCTGCCGACCGATCCAGAAGACGACGCTAACACATAGCGTGCATGTTGACTGCTACTTTGTAAACTTTTGAGTGGTCGCTCACTACCAATTGGCGCTGTTCGACCGATTTTCCCAGACAAAGCTGTTTGCCCACTCCAGCGCTTTCTCCAGTGGTATCGGTCTGCTGTATAGAAACCCCTGGCCCAACTCGCACCCCAGCTCCATCAGCTTGGATTCAACGGCGGCAGTTTCAATCCCTTCCGCGACGAGGCGGCGCCTAAAACTCTTTGACAGGCTGACAATGGCGCTCACGATCATGTAGTTATCGTTATTCTCCAGCATGTCCATGACAAAGGACCGGTCGATCTTGATTTCCTGTGCTGGCAGACGGCGGAAAAGATCCAGGGAGGAGTATCCGGTGCCAAAATCGTCGAGTGAAATATCCACCCCCAGGTCCCGGCAGGCCTGGAGGTTCTCCAGAACCCGTTGGGTATCGTCCAGGGCGGTGGTCTCGAGAACTTCGAGAATCAGACGGGAGCGGACCTCGCGTGGACAGTCTCCAAGGGCACTGGCCAGATCATCCCGGAAATCGGGCCCGAGAAAATGGGAGGGGCTGAGATTAACACTGAGGGTGTACGGAAGCCGGTTCTGTGCGAATTCCTGCAGGCGGGTGACTGCCTCAAGAATCACAAAATTACCAACGGTACGGGCATACTCCGTGTACTCAATGTGTTCGAGAAAACAGCCGGGGCTGAGGAGTCCCCTGCCGGGATGGTTCCAGCGGATCAGTGCTTCGAAGCCCTCAAGGCAGCGCCGGGTGAAACTGACCTTGGGCTGGTAATAGAGCTCAAGCTGGCCGAGCCGGACGGCATCGCCGATCTCCTCTATGACCTTTACCCGCTCCTTGCGGGAAAAGTGCGAATCCAGATCAAACAGGGTATAGGTGTTCTTGCCCTCTTCCTTGGCTGCGTACATGGCCTGGTCGGCATGGCGAATCAGCAGATCGGCGTCGGCATCGTCATCCGGGTAGATGGTCACGCCCATACTGCCTGAGAGATTCAGGATATAGTGCTTGT
Organism: uncultured Marinobacter sp.; assembly: GCA_964521055.1. Lineage (GTDB taxonomy): Bacteria > Pseudomonadota > Gammaproteobacteria > Pseudomonadales > Oleiphilaceae > Marinobacter. The sequence goes on along the minus strand of CAZFPG010000081.1, from coordinate 3,712 downwards.
AACTGATGGGTTGACGGATGGCCTCCAGAAGGCGGGTATACACCCCCGTATCGTCTACATCCCGCAGGATGGCCACGAATTCGTCGCCACCAAGCCGGGCAACAATGTCGTGGCTACGAACGCTTGCCTGCAATCTCTGGGCGACGGACTTGAGCACCGCATCACCCACCGAGTGGCCATGCTTGTCGTTGATTTCCTTGAAGCCGTCCAGATCAATAAAGCAGACGGAAACCAGGCCATGGCGCTGCCTGGCCTCGAACAGTTCCTGTTCAAACAAGGTTGTCAGCCGGCGCCGGTTTGGCAGCCCGGTGAGCGCGTCGAAGTTGGCAGCCTGTTCAAGGCGCTTCTGGTGTTCGTGTTTTTCCTGATAGAGGCGTTTACGCTCAATCAGGTTGCCAACGGTTTGCAGCAGGGGCTCAAGCTCCTCGGCAAGCCTTTCGGTGTAACCATCCAGCCGGTTGGCAAGGCCGACCAGGCCTATCTGTTTGTCTCCGGAAAACACCGGAATGCCGATATACGATGTAATGGGCGGATGGCCGCTGGGCAAACCGCCCCGGCGGGGGTCGGACTGAAGATCATTGGACACGATTACATCGCCTGTCACCATGGGTTGTCCCAGGATGTTGTCGAGGCGGTCAAAAATCAGCCCGCGCCGTTCGACTTCCTGGTACAGCGCCTGGGTTTCCGGGCTCCAGGCGATATTGGTGATGGCCCCGATCTTCAGATAGGGAGTCTGGTCCTCATGCTGGAGAACTTCGCCAATGAAGCCAAACTGGCTGCCGGTCAATGTCAGAAAGTCATTGAGCATCTGTTCGAATGCCGCCCGTTCGTTGTCGCTGGTAAGGAAAATGTTCTGCGCCCGGTGAATGGCCCGGCTTAAGTGCGACACCTGCACATAATCATGATCGATGGCGGTCAGGTAGGAGCGTTCCAGCTCGTCCTCGATGATGCTGGCAAGGTTGCGTAGCACATCCAGGTCAACGTCGTTGAACTGCCGGGGCTTGTCGTCAATGATGCAGAGAGTCCCGATCTTGAAACCGCTGGGCTCGCGTACGGGCATGCCGGCATAGAAGCGGATGAAAGGCTTGTCCGTAACCAGGGGGTTTTTGCTGAAACGAGGGTCTTCGGCCGCGTCCGCCACGATAAAGACCTTGTCCTGCCGTATGGCATAGTCACAGAAGGCAACCGATCGCGGTGTTTCAGTTGTGTCCAGGCCCTGCCGGGATTTGAACCACTGGCGTTCATTGTCGAGAATCGTGAAAAGCGCTGTTTTTACCTGATAGTACTGCCGCGCTATCCGGGTCAGCCGCTCGAAGCGTTCTTCCGGTGGCGTATCAAGAATTCCCAGGCGATCAAGAGCAGCCAGCCTGCGTTTTTCGATGTTCGGGGTGGCCATCAACCAGTCTCCGGAAAGGGCCCGCGTAACCTGAAGTTCAGATCTGTTGGCGAATATCACCCACTATTGCCTTGAACCAGACTGAATGCAAAACAATAAACGGAAATGTCCAGACAATACGCAATTACTGGGTGGGGTTGGGGTAACGAGGAAAGCGCGTTTGATGGCCGTGAAACCTTGGTCAACGCCATTGGAAATAGTAGTAAGCACTTACTTAGTGCTGGCTTTGAGTCCGCTGGCCACCCACCGGGCTACGATTACCAGAGGCCGGAGCTGTTTGCTGATGTGTTGCGTTCAGCCAAACAAACTTTGGGCCCGATGGTTTATTGAACCCGGGGGTGCTGATATAGCCGTCAGGCTTCCGGGAAGGCAACCCAGCCTTCAAGCCATGTTGATGTGGCTCTTGGGTTTACCGCGCCTGGATACATGGCTGATTCATCAAAGAATTCACTTTTCGGTGGTCGTTTCGCCGTCATGGATTCTGCCGAGCCCCTGGGGCGGAAGTGGGGGGAGGATTCATTGTTGACTGATGACTGCAAGCCGGTTTCGACCTGAATGGTGTTCTGGTGTTCCGGGCTTCGCATCCACAGTTCTTCATTGAACCCGAAGTCATCATCGTCTGTTTCGTTGGTGATCGTCAGGTTGCCAAGGCGGCCGTTGTTGGCAAGCAGGTTATGACTGAAGGTCAGTGCACCCATGCCCACCAGGGAGGTGACCTCATCCCGGGTATCCAGTGCTTCAATGGCGAAGCTGTCTATGATCATGTTGTGGAAATGTCCGCCGGAGCCTTCGCGCAACAGTATTCCCCGGTGCTCTTTCGCGGAGCGGCCATTGCCGTAGAGGGTAACGTTGTAGAACGTGGGTTCGGATCTGGGCACGGCGGTGTGGCTGGACCCATTGTTGTCGCCTTCAAAGGCGTTGTCGCCCGCATCGCGGTGCTGTTGGATAATGGCGAACTGAACCCGGCCCCGCCAACCCCAGTCCCAGTCGATACTGTCATCAGCGGCACCGGTCACCAGTATGTTTTTCAGGTCGACGGTACCGCCGAACATCTCGATGCCGTCATCCAGCGCCCGATGTACCTGAACGTGCTGAATAATGGTGTTGGATCCGCAACCACCCAGAGTAAGCCCGTTCAGTTCATTATTCTGATAGACCTCAAACCCCGCAAACTCAATGCGGGTGTATTGCATCACACCACAGCTGTGATGTTCGTCATTGCCACCGAACTGCCCGCGGGGGTCGCTTTCGGGGACACCTTCAATGGCGGCGTCTGGCTGGTTAACCGGGGCTTTTCCCAGAAGTACCACCCCGCCCCAGTCGCCACGGGCTCGCTGCCCTGATTCCTTACTGCTGGTGAACACCACGGGCTGGTTCCTGCTGCCACGGGCAAACAATTTGGCGCTGGATGTTACGATCAGTGCAGACCCGGATTCGCCTTCAACGGTTACGCCGGGCTCGATGGTCAGCTGAGCCTTTTCGACAAATATCGTGTCTTCGAGCACATAGCGACGCCCCGTCTCCCAGACTGTATCCGAGGTAATATCGGTGCTGATACGCACGCTTCGGTTCTCAAAAGCGGTAAAGCCAGCAACGGTTACGATGGTAACGCCGATAACGGGAATCAGCACCAGCGCATTGCGCCAGAACCACCCACGGCTTTTAGCTGGCTTTTCAGCGCCGACAGAAAGAGTCTGGTTCGACGACTTTGCCATTAAAGGTAAACCGTCATCGTTGGCCATGATTTCGCGGGCCAGTGCCTGGAGCTCTGGGGAGCCATTGGCTTCAACGCGCCGGAGCACATCCGTTCGGTATCCCGGCTCCCTGAGAAGGACGTTGAGGTGGACGAAGTCCACGCCAGGGCATTGGCCTTTATCGATACGGCGTTTCAGACGCCAGAGTTTTTCTACCAGTAGGGACGATTGGTCGGACATTACTGCTGCTCCGTTGGAATGAGAGCATCGTTATACACGTCCAATATGAAAGCTTAATGTCTGTGGATGGACATTAAGCCAGGCAAGCACGAACCGTGGTATTCAATCGCCGGGCTCTGACAGAAACGAAACTTTGCCGGAATCGGCCTGGGAATAAGGGAAATACGACAACGGGAGGCGGGAAAATGGTCGGCGTGGCAGGATTCGAACCTGCGACCCCTTCGTCCCGAACGAAGTGCGCTACCAAGCTGCGCCACACGCCGATCAACGGCCGGTATTATACGGATTAGCGGGTTATTTACCAGCCCCCGGATGACATAACGGCATCCGTAAAGTTGCTGAGCCTGCCATGCCTGACCAGGCATTGGAGGGCCGGTTCAGT
>CAZFPG010000080.1:0-11249 GCA_964521055.1 uncultured Marinobacter sp. | reverse complement strand
GGCCACCGGTTACGCCTACGGCCAGAAGCTGAAGGGCGAAGGTCACTGCACCATTACCTATTTCGGTGAAGGCGCCGCCTCGGAGGGCGATTTCCACGCCGCCCTGAACATGGCCGCCGTTCACCGGGTTCCGGTGATTTTCCTGTGCCGCAACAATGGCTACGCCATTTCCACCCCGGCCGCCGAGCAGTTCGCCGCCGATGGCGTTGCACCCCGGGCCTACGGCTACAAGATGGACGTAATCCGTGTTGATGGCAACGATATCCTGGCCATGCACGAGGCCACCAAGGCGGCCCGCAGCCTGGCGGTGGAGCACAATCGCCCGGTACTGATTGAAGCCATGAGCTATCGCCTGGCGGCGCACTCTTCGTCCGACGACCCATCCGGCTATCGCAGCAAGGACGAGGAAGCCGTATGGCGGGAGAAAGACCCCATCCTGCGGATGCGCCTCTGGCTCGAGAGCAAGAAGTGGTGGACCGAAGACGACGAGAAAAAACTGCAGGAAAACATGCGCCGCGAAGTGCTCGAAACCATGAAGCGGGCGCAGAAACGGCCACCACCGGCACTTGATACCCTGGTCAGTGATGTTTACGACGAGGTGCCGCCTGCCCTCGCCCAACAGCTCGACAGGCTCAAGGCGCACATCCGCCGCCATCCGGATGCCTATCCGAAGAGTGCAGAACACGCTAAGGGAGGGGCCTGAGATGACACAGATGAATATGCTCCAGGCCATCAACAACGCTCTCGACACCGCCATGGGCGCCGACGAACGGGTGCTGTGTTTTGGTGAGGACGTGGGTGTGTTCGGTGGCGTTTTCCGGGCCACCAGCCACCTGCAGGAGAAATACGGCAAGTCCCGCTGCTTCAACACGCCCCTAGTGGAACAGGGCATCATCGGTTTCGCCAACGGCCTGGCGGCCCAGGGTTCCGTGCCGGTGGCCGAGATACAGTTTGCCGATTACATCTTCCCGGCGTTCGACCAGATCGTGAACGAGTCGGCCAAGTTCCGTTATCGCTCCGGCAACCTGTTCAATGTAGGCGGGCTGACCATTCGCGCACCCTATGGTGGGGGCATCGCCGGCGGGCTCTATCACTCGCAGTCGCCGGAAGCCTATTTTGCCCACACCCCGGGCCTGAAGATTGTGGTGCCCCGCAACCCGCACCAGGCCAAGGGTCTGCTGCTGGCGGCTATCCATGACAAGAACCCGACCCTGTTCTTCGAACCCAAGCGGCTCTACCGCGCCTCCGTGGGCGATGTGCCGGATGAAGACTACCGGCTGCCACTGGGCGAAGCGGAAGTGCTCAAGGAAGGCACGGATGTGACCGTGCTGGGCTGGGGCGCCCAAATGGAAGTGATTGAACACGCCGTAGAAATGGCGGAGAAAGAAGGCATCTCCTGTGAAGTCATCGACCTGAGAACCATCCTGCCGTGGGATGTGGAAACCGTCGCCAACTCGGTGTTCAAGACCGGGCGCCTGGTGGTTACCCACGAAGCCCCGCTGACCGGCGGTTTCGCCGGCGAAATTGCGGCGACGATACAGGAGCGTTGCTTCCTGTACCTGGAGTCCCCGATCGCGCGGGTGACCGGGATGGACACACCCTTCCCGCTGGTGCTGGAAAAAGAGCATCTACCCAATCACCTGAAGGTCTGTGAAGCCATCAGGTCGAGCGTGGAATTCTAGGTTGATATCAGGACAGGAGAGCAATCATGAGTGATTTTATACTGCCCGATATCGGCGAAGGTATCGTGGAGTGCGAACTGGTCAAATGGCTGGTCAGCGAAGGGGACATCATCGAAGAGGACCAGCCGGTCGCCGAGGTGATGACCGACAAGGCCCTGGTGGAAATTCCCGCGCCTTATAAGGGCCGCGTCACCCGCCTCTATCACAAGGAAGGCGACATCGCGAAAGTTCACGCGCCGTTGTTCGAGCTGGTGGAGGAAGGCGGTGACAGCGGAGAGGCCTCAACGCCTCAAGCATCATCGACAGAGGCCGGAGCTGCCACGAAGGAAGCAGAGCCTGTGCAGGAAACCTCTGGCACCACCACAGCCAATGACGATGAGACCGAAGACTTTATCCTTCCCGATATCGGCGAAGGCATCGTTGAATGTGAGGTGGTGGAATGGCGCGTCGCCGAAGGCGACGAGATCGAGGAAGACCAGCCGGTAGTGGATGTCATGACGGACAAGGCCATGGTGGAAATTACCGCACCCAAGGCTGGCCGCGTCACGAAGCTTTACCAGAAGCAGCAGGAGATGGCCCGGGTACACTCCCCGCTGTTTGCGTTTATTCCCCGCGACCGTGACGAGCCCACCGAGGCAAAAGCTGCATCAAAACCGGCACCGGAACCCTCCCCGGCTACCGCAAAACCGGTCTCAACAGCAAACCGGCAGCGGATTCCCGCCAGCCCCGCCGTGCGCCGCCTGGTGCGGGAGCACAACCTGAACCTGGCGGATATCGCCGGTTCCGGCAAGGATGGCCGGGTGCTGAAAGCGGACGTGCTGGCTCACCTGGACAAGCCCGCGGCTTCTGCGCAAAGCCAGGAACGCGACGGCGAATCGCTTCAAGCAAGTAAGAGCACCGGACGCAAAATGCCGGAGCGGGAGCAGGAAGTACGGATTGAGCCGATCAAGGGCATGAAAGCCGCAATGGCCCGCAGCATGGTCACGTCGGCAACCACCATCCCCCACTTCATCTACAGCGAAGACATCGACGTTACTGACCTGTTGAAGCTTCGGGAACAGCTCAAGCCGGAAGCCGAAGCCCGTGGCTCGCGGCTGACACTGATGCCGTTCTTCATGAAGGCCATGGCCCTGGCGGTCCAGGAATTCCCGGTGCTCAACAGCCGTGTTAACGACGATGTGTCCGAGATTCACTACCTGCCCAGCTGCAACATCGGCATGGCGGTGGACGGCAAGGCCGGGCTGATGGTTCCCAACGTCAAGGGCGTTGAGAACCTGACCCTGCTCGGGATCGCGGACGAAGTTGCCCGCCTGACTGAAGCGGCCCGCTCAGGCCGGGTCAGCCAGGAGGATCTCAAGGGCGGCACCATCACCATCTCCAACATTGGCGCGTTGGGCGGCACCTACGCCTCACCCATTATCAACCCTCCGGAGGTGGCGATTGTGGCCCTGGGCCGCACCCAGAAACTGCCGCGCTTCGACGCCAACGGCCAGGTGGTGGAACGGGCCATCATGACCATAAGCTGGGCGGGGGACCATCGCATCATTGATGGCGGCACCATTGCGCGTTTCTGCAATCGCTGGAAAGGTTATCTGGAATCGCCGCAATCGATGCTGCTGCATCTGGGCTGACGGGGCATCATGGCGCAGAAGACGCAACTGCAGCAGTTCTACATCCCTGAAGAGCAGTCGATCTACCTGCTCAGCCATGATGATGCCAAGAAGCTCAAGGACTGGGTGGCGCTCTGCGCCGCCCAGCTCCGCCAACTGGGTTACCTGGACATCGAACTGATCGGCAAGGGCGCCTATGGCTTCGTGTTCGCAGGCCGCCTGCCAAGCCCGGACAACAACGGCCCCGAGCACGTCTTCAAGTTCACCCGCATCAATCTGCCACAACATCTGCAGGACCGGCTGGAAGACGAAGCCTACATCCTCGAACAGGTTCGCCACCCAAGAGTGCCACGGCTGATCGCCTATCAGCGGGCCCACAACCAGCCCATCCTGGTGATGGAACGGGCCGCCGGCCTGAACCTGGAAGAAGTCTCCCTACGTGAGGGCCGCCTCAAACCACGGGTGGTAATGCGAATCGCCGACCAGCTTTCGGACATCCTCCGCAACCTGCGCCGGGAGAATGGCCCCGCCGGGCGCCCTATCGTGCACGGCGACATCAAGCCATCCAACCTGGTGTTCGACGCCAGCACCGAAAATATCGCCCTGATTGACTGGGGCTCGTCGGTGTTTGCGCAGCTCGACGCCAACCAGCAGTTCCTCACCACCAACGTTATGGAACTGATGTCCGACAACCTGCAGCAGACCAACGCGCGGCTGGGGGATGTCTACTTCATCGGCGAGGAGCAGCTTAACGGCGGGCTCTCATCTCCCCGCTTTGATGAACAGGGCGCGGCCGGAACCCTCTACGCGCTGGCTTCCGGCCAGTCCTGTCGCTTCGGGCACCAGGCGATTCCCGCCACCTCCCTGGGCCTGCCCATGGAGTTTGCCCGCATGCTCGACGGCATGCTGTCCCCCGACCCGGAGACTCGCCGAAAGGCCGGTGACTACTATCTGAATGAAATGCCGAGAATGGCCCGCACGGTGATGATTGATCTGCCGCAGCCACCGGTGAACCCGCTGGTGCCGGTCTGGACACGACCGTCAGACCACGAGATCGACACCGTGGTGTATAGTTCCCGTAAATCCTTCCTGCGACAGGAGGGCGCCCCGGAAACCCTGAATGACGTCAACGATGTCCAACTGGACCGCTACTACAAGAACTTCATGCAGGGCATGGGTGAGACAGAAAAGGCGTTTCTCGCTGCCGTCAGCCGGCTGGGGCGATACCCTGTTGAAGGTGGTCTTGCCGTACGCTGGGAGAGCGACGGCGTCTATATTGATACCTCACTGAACCTGCACGACCCCAGCCTGAAGACGGCATTCATCAGGGCCGTCAACAACATGGTCTACCTGGCCCAGGCCATTTACCGCCAGGGTATCTTCAAGAGCTGCCTGTTCAACGCCCGCAACACCCTGCACATCGACCGCGACGAGCCAGACCAGCCCTTCGAACCGGAACCCGGCATGCAACTGCGCTACGAAGTCAGCGCCGCGCCGGAGGTGGAAGACGAATCCCGGGTGCATTCCTACTTCGAGGACGGTCCCGACCCGGAAGAGTTCCTGGTGCTGCCCCAGACCATCATCAATGCGCTGGAATCCCTCAACGACATCCACCACACCGGCATGATCATCTTCGAAGCCCTGCCCCGCCACCTCAAGATCCACAGCCACTACCGCCTGCTGGACCCGGACCGGGAAGGCGAATTCTCCCGCCTGCTGGACGAGATTCTCTCAGCGGTGGGCCAGATCACCGGGCTGGGCGTTTCCGGCTTCATGAAAATGCCCTACAAGGACACCCGCTTCTTCCCCCACATCGAACGCCTGCCCGAACGCTACTACCCCAGAAACCCCAGAGCCGAGGCTGATTCAGCCTGAACCTTTAAACTGGCCAAGCCAGCGGCAAGAGGGCTGGACAGAACACCCCATCACACGTAAGATTGCGCACTCGAAATTGATGCCACCGCATTGATTCCGACAACCGCCCGTAGCTCAGCTGGATAGAGCGCTGCCCTCCGGAGGCAGAGGTCAGAGGTTCGAATCCTCTCGGGCGGGCCATTATTTTCAAAGGCTTGCGTGAAAACGCAGGCCTTTTTTTATTTGGCTGTGTCCAAATTGTGTCCATTAATTTTTGGTCATTCAACTGCATTTGAAATTTATGACCCTTGGTCGATCTAATCTCATTCAAGTTCGGACACACAGGATTTAGATTTCAATGAGCGTCAACCTCTCTACGACTCAGCTCGCCATTGTAATGGCCACCTAATCGCATTAAACGGTCCGAAAGTCTTCGAAGAAGGCTGCCAGCGATTCAAGCCCCGAAGGATTTTGCAGGCCCAAAAGATCGCTGAAGAGCCTGAAAATCACGCCCTCTGCCTCATGCTCGTGCACGCCCGTCTGTACTTAACTAAAACGGTGGCCCTTCGTTGATTAGTGCTCCAATGGTTTTTCGAACTAGCCTTTTATAGGACTCAAGGCCGGCGCGGACACTTTCTACCGAGGCCGGTGAAGAAACACCAAAAACGTTCGTCAGCGCTTTATCCACTCCAGGATTGAGACGCACCGCATCCTGGACTTGGTCATGGTCCGAGTTGGCGAATCCTTGCATCAGCGCCTCCATCACTATGATTTTGCCGTTTAAAGATTCACTGACTTCCGGACCTTTCAGAGCCGCGAGTCCACCTAAAGCACGCTTATCCCCTGTTAGTACTCTGGCTTGTTCAAATCTCGCCGCCCCCGCGAAAAGCAATGCTTCGCCGGGGTCGATACCGGGTGACGCATTCAGGATCTCCAATAACTCGGCGTCTACAAGGTCAAACGACAGAACCGTTGCCGTCCTCAGAAAACACTCGATCTGACACGCCACATCTTCAGTTCCGCAAAGCTCGTGGCGATTACGCCGGGGTAGCAGTTTGTGACGCGCTGAGTCGAGAACTATCAAATCCGCCGGCTCTTTTTGACCTGCGAATAGCTCTAGTAGATTCCCTAGAATCCCATATTGGGCTAGCTTCAAGATTACATCGTTATCAATGAAGAGTTTGAGCGCCATACGCTTCCCTACGAAGCTGGGGCTACGCGACGCAACAATGCAATTGTGTCATCGGGTAGCAAGCTCTCCTGAATGCAACGCCATAACAAATCATTGACAGTGGTGCCGGCAGAGGGAAGTTTCTCCTGCAGCATGTTGATAGCCGCCATACCTATAGGCCAAGCATCGTTATGTTTCGCAAAGTTGAGCACAATATGCCCAGGATCAATTTGGTTTGCTGTCCCATACTTGAAAGCGGAATCCACAAGTCCCCGAGCGGTAATATGTTTTTCTTCAGAGCCATACGAGGCATTTTCCCTGCCGTTCAGCAGCGTAATCGCAAAATGATCAGCAGCCTGCTCATCCTCATCAGCGTCGTCTAAGGCGTAGGACTGATTCCCCAAATTCTCATCAACTAAAATTTCATCAGGCTCGACATGACCCAGAGCACAGTGAGCAACTTCATGGGCGATGATGAAGGACTGCCACGCCCAGGCGGTGCTTCTCTTTGAGAGAACAATTACCGGTCGTCCTTCTACGTGCGTGACCATTCCGTCCATTTTTGGAAGCCCACTTCCAACCTGATCAAGGTAGATCACTGGAACGCCATGACGCCAGCATGCAAGCAATAAGTTCCGCAAACCAAGCCACTTACCGCCATCATTTTTAAAGATCTCAGCCCTCAACTCCAACGGGTCTTGAGGAAAAGGAGTGTAGGGAAATGGTGTCGCATAGCCCACAGACTCAGCGACAAACATCGCCAGCGAAGTAGCTGCGCTGAGATTCTTCGATCGGTTTGGGATGGACCTTTTATACTTGGTATCACGCCGCCGCAAATCCTCAAGGCCGGGACTGTCTGAGAACAGCGGGCCAACTCGAAGTCCAAGACGCTTTGCCAGTATGGAGGCAACCTCAAGCGTGGCCCCCTCATCATGAAGAACCTCAGCAGTTACCCACTCAGGAAGGAGTGAGCGCTGGAATTCCCTAGGGTAACCGGCACTTTCCAGAGCCCCGAAAATTCGGTCAATTTGTGTGGTCGTCATTGCGACCTCCTTCAGCGTTTCTCTCTGCCCAAATGCTCCGGCTGGCTATGGTTGCCGAGGCCCTTCAAACTGTGGATTACCTTAATCAGTGCGCGCGCATGGTTATCTGAACCATCCCATACTGCCATTATTGCACCCTTGAGCTCACCCTCCAACGAGACCGGAGAGGCTGAAGTAGTCAATTCATTAACGCCGTAAAATTCACACAGCTTATTGAATTGCTTGCTAGACCTAAGCCTTGCGCTATCCCCCCTCCGTAATCGCCACACTGTTGGCTGGGATACACCGCTATTCCTAGCGATCTCAGCATCGCTTCGGGAATCACGCTTTAGGGCTTCCAATAGGTGAGCATGCTGTACACTGGTGCTATTCATGTTATTCATTTTAGATCTATTCGGCTTTTAAGTGAATAGATTTTTAGTTACACTTCTGAGCGTCAATCTGCGCTGGAGCTCCGTTAATGATCCCGAATACCTTCTGCTGGACAAAAATGGGCATCGAGTCAGGCCAAAGCCTCGATTTGATCATTCGTCGCAAAGAATGGGAGCGTCAGCTAGGAGGGGGGCTGTTTTTCTGGGGCATAGGGCAGTCGCTTGGTGAAAATGCGCGCAATGCTGCCGCCTCAATTGATGAGGAAATGAAAGTTCTTTTCTCTCCCATGCCCAGTAAGGCGAAGGATATCGACGTCACCCCGGGTAATCTCTTGATCTGGAATAGTTGGCTCGACAGTCGGGGTAATGAGCAGCCGCTGCCTAATCATGTGCTAGTTACCAGCCGTGCCGATCTACCCTCTGGACGGAGAAAAACAAGTCATTATGCCCTCATATGCAAGTCAGTCGACACGCTATCGGTAGATTCTGGCTTCCAAATCACTGCAGCTTTTCTTCGGAACTTTTCAAGTAACAAATCACTAGGAGCGTCACAGGTAACTGCAGTCGTCCGGAATGCCAAATACGCCGCTGACGGAAATGTTGCCAAACCATATACAGTGAGCTTCATGGCAAATATGGAAGCGCCATATTCGGTTCAGCTTTCTGGTGCGGAACTACTTAGCCACCAGGATGTACTAGATATCGAAGAAACTTCCTTGACAGGAAGTGTTGAGGACTGGCAGCACCTTGTTCGCCGACTGCGCGGGACACAAAGGCCCGAAACTCGCGCACCATATACTTCGGACCTTTTTTGGAGCGATAAAGCAGTGGCCTCAGCGCTCTAAATTTTCACTAACTTTTGTCACTCGCATGAAGTTGCTTACCAGTTCTGGGCTCGGAACGGATGCGTCCAAAAAATACAGTTGCGCGCCTGTTTCGATTGCATAAATCGATGCTACTTGGCACTGGAGGTCGACGTGCCGATCGAGCTCTGACCTTGGTGGCAGCGGCCGCCCGTCAGACTTCACCTTGATTCGGGACTCCAGCGTCAGAGCATCTGCATAGAGGCAGACGATGATGTCCGGCGCCAGGCGATTGAGCATGTCTTTAGAAAAGGGGGTCACCCTGAAACCAAAGTTCTCAATAGTTACCGAATGGGAATCGATTACAAGAAAGCCGTCGTGCTTCTTAAATTCCGTGGCAAATTCAATGAGCTCTTGGTCTGCCAAGGTAACATCTTCCCGAGTAATCAGTTTCGCTGAACTTTCACGCATATCGTGCTGGCCAAGACTATCCCTCCCAACCCGCGCTGAGGTGACTCTAGCTAGCTCTTTGCTATACCCAAAGACCTTTACTTCCGCTGTTCGCCCCACTATGCCTCTCGTCAGGGTGGTCTTTCCCGTAGCTGGTGCGCCTGTTAGATAAATGATGTTGCCCATTCAACAACGCTCCAATGGAATTACTTGAGAAAGACTGCATATGGAGCCTTGACCCTCGCAACGAGTCCGATCTTTTTTACCACCCTCTCCTCTGGGGGCGGGGGAATGTGGGCTTCACGGTAGACTAAGCAACCTTTGTCGTTTTGACCCTTCACGTACTCCGACGCTTTTTTACCGCGAGATTGACCCAACCCCACCTCAAACTCATGCAAGTCTATTTCAAACTCGTCAAGCTTGAGCTCATCCAAAACAAGTGCAAACCGCGACCCGCGCACCTCAACACCTGCGGGAACCTCGTGCCAGTCCACTCCATCGTCGGAATACTGGGAGGCAGCCACCGGAGGGGCTGTGTGCTTAGAGTTCATCTCATTCATGATGATGAGTAACTGTTTTCCTTTATCCTCCATTGATTTCCCGAATGGCTGAACCATGGTGCGCGGATGGCATGAGCTGCCCCCGTAGCCCCAAAAGATTGAGCCCGCCTCTTCATACTCCCTCTGTTTTCTTCGGATGATATCCTCCAGGGTCTCTGAAGCATGAAGGCCCACCTTCATAAAGATCACGCCCTGACCATCTTGTATTGGGTTAGGCATCGGGTAGCTCCTTGTACTTTTCTAGGGTGTAGCGCTGGTCCGCCTCCTTAGCGACATTAAGGATCGGTTTCTCGCGCACATATTTATACGTAAGGGGACTGTTGTTACCGTAGAAGTTTCGTAAGCGGTCCAAAGATAATTTCTTGGAACTCTGCTCCATCAATTCAGGTTGCACACGCCGGAAGAGGCAAGAACATGACCGCAAATCTGGAGCGTCATCAAGATGATAGAGGTGAAGCTGGGGTAGCAACTCTGCGACGACGTACCCGAGCTCGATCGCTCGTTTTTGGGTATCTCGAAGCACCTCCTGGGTCCATAGCAGATCAGGGTCATCAGCTATTACTACTATACCAAGGCTTTTGGCAGTAGTAGCTTGGCTACCACGCTCCAAGAAAGCAGTAACACTTTGGCCATCGTTGCTGGCGCCCCATGGGGGATTTATATGAAAGCCGTCATAGGCATTGAAGTGCTCTAACGGTAGCGGATCGGCCACATTATAGAGTTCAGCCGTGATCTGAACGTTTGGCGCTAGTTTCTCGCCAAAACGTAAGACGGAGTTCACTATACGCTCATCAAAATCCAATAGGGTTATAGAAGAGGGGCCATAGTCAATTACGCCCTGCGCATGCAGGTGCGCGGCTGATAAGGCAATTCCATCACCATCTCCAACGAAGACAACTTTCTTGCCATCAAATACCCGTGCAACGTATTCGGCCTGAATCACCATATCGGCAACTTTCATGTAGATCTGGTCAAACTCGCGCAACGGCGCCGGCCTATTCATGACTACATCAGAAATGCTATTAATCGCGCGGCGCAAATCAAATCCCACTATTGACCCCCTCGCGTAATTGTCACGGTTCACTCGCGCGACTTACTGTTATTGATCAGACATACTCAAAATAGCACAATAACTATCATCCCTCCGTATTCTAGTCACCAGTCGACAGCCGTATAAAATACGACCTTTCCAATCATAGGCTAGGAGTGTCTACTGCACCGGGGTAAGTCCACAAGTTAACGACCTGTGACTACAGATAACCATCAAGGGATACATCGGGGCAAAGAGATCCTTTGAGTGTCGCCAATGCTTTTTTATGAAGTTGTGAGACGCGGCCTTTAGACAGCCCTATTGAAGAGGCAACTTCGTCAAACTTAAGCCCTTGAAAATAATGGTAGTAGACAACAAGCTTTTCATTCTCTGGTAGCAGCTCTACCTGCGATACCAGTGAGGACCTCACACTGGAGTATTGTGCTGAGGAATAGCCGCCATCCAGTACGCCTTTGTCCTCGTTCTCCACGAGAGAGGCATCTTCCAACATAAACCCCACAGCAAGGCCTAGGGCAACATCGACAAGTTCATCAAATACGTCTGCCCTGTTTCCCCCTGCATCTCGTTCTGACAGACTTTTAAGGCGCTCTTTTCTAATCCTGTTTCGGTACTCAATTTGCTCACGTTTCTCCGACATTTTAGCTAATCCATTCA
>CAZFPG010000079.1:0-11254 GCA_964521055.1 uncultured Marinobacter sp. | reverse complement strand
GATCGAAGCGGCCGTGGAGCAGGTGAAGTCATTGATGACCCAGCAGCGGCACCGCTTCGTCGTGCAGCTTTCGGAGACTCCATTGCCGGTGAACGGTGATTTCGAGCGTTTGACTCAGGTGGTGGCCAACCTGCTGAGCAACCTCTACAGCGGCAGGAACATCCACCGCTGCAAAACGGCCATGCTCGATGTGGAAACGGTACAACCCGGCGCACGCATCCTGTTTGCCGGTGTCGGCCATGGCCGGGATGCCATACGTGCAGCCGAGCTGGGCGCGGATGTCACGGTGGTGGACCTGTCCGAAACCATGTTGCGAAAGTTCGCGGAGGCCCAGGAAAAAGAGGCCCCTCACCTGAATATCCGCCGCATCCACAACGACATCATGGAAGTGGACGAATTCGAACAATACGACATGGTGGTGGCCAATTTCTTCCTCAACGTGTTTGACGAAGACATGATGGTCCGCGTTCTGGAACACCTGATCCGCCTTGGCAAAACCGACGCCAAGGTCGTGGTGGGTGACTTCTGTTACCCCACCGGCAACATCGTCGCGCGACTGTTCAAGAAGATGTACTGGTACATGGCCGTTTTCATCTTCTGGCTGTTTGCCAACAACGCTTTCCACAAGATCTACAACTACCCCGAGCACATGCAACGCCTTGGCCTGCATGTCACCGAGAAAAAGCACTTCAAGCTGCTGAACATGAACTGCTACTGGTCGATTCTGGGACAGAAACAGGCGTAGCCAGCGGTCCTCGCGCGGATCTCAAAACAACTACGGGGGAATAACACCATGGCAGACCAGATTCTTTCGCTTGATGGCATTCAGTCGCTGGACGAAGGCGCCTTTACCTTCCCGGAACGGATCAGCTACCTGAAGAAGTACGGCACCCATTCCCAGTCATTCTCCACGTTACAGCCGGGCATGCAGTACTTTGACGTACCCGGTATCGGCTATCTGGCCTACATGCGCAAGTGGGGCGGAACCTTTGTTCTGTCCGACCCCGTCGCAGCACCCGAGCACTTTGAGGTCATACTGGAAAGGTTCCACCAGCGCTTCCCCAATGCCTGCTATATCCAGGTATCAAAAACGGTGGTGGACTACCTCTATCGCCGCTTCGGCCTGTTCGGCACCCAGTTTGGCAGCGAATCCCGCATCAACCTGAAAAGCTGGTCCCTCAGCGGCAAGAAGAAGCAGATTCTGCGGACGGCCCTTAACCAGGCCGAGAAAAATGGCATCACCGTGAAAGAGCGCTTCAGCGATGACCATACGCGGGAAATCTCGGATGCCTGGATTCGCACACGCAAGTGCAAGAGCAAGGAAATCCGTTTCCTGATTCGCCCCATGGAAATGGAATACCGGGAAAACGAACGTCATTTCTATGCCTACCAGGATGGCAAGGCGGTGGGTTTTATCTACTTTGACCCCATTTACCGTAACAACGAGATCATCAGTTACGTGCCCAATATTTCCAGAGCCAATGCCGATTTCCGCCAGGGTATTTTCTACACCCTGATGGCTCATGCCATGGAGGTGTTCAAGGACGAAGGCGTGCCCTACCTCGACCTGGGACTGATTCCACTGTCACTGGACCAGGCCACCGAGCACCAGGAAAGCCGCCTGCTCAAACGCATCATGCACGGCCTGTATGAGAAGGGTAATTTTCTATACAACTTCAAAGGGCTGGAGTTCACCAAATCGCGTTTTCGGGGCGACAACTTCAAAACCTATTGTTGCCACCGCCGTTCCTTACCGGCACTGGAGTTCCTGGCGATGTTCAAACTGACCCGGCTGCTGTAACCACCTCTGGCTCTGCTGGCCACTGCCCCCGGATATCTGTGCCACCCAGGCCCAGCTGCTCCAGGAACGCATCGAGCCCAGCGGGCGCCTCCCCCGTGAACAGGGCTGCTTCCACAGACCTGCCATCAAGCGGGTGCCGCAGGCTCTCGGCCAGGTGCCCCTGCTGCTCCAGTAGCCAGGCTGCGCGGCGGGCAATGGCATCGCCGGAATCCACCCAGTATTTCACCTCGGGCAGATGCGTTCTTAACAGCTCACTGATCAGGGGATAGTGGGTGCAGCCGAGTACCACCGTATCCACACCCGCATCACGGAACGGCTGAAGCGCTCTGGATAACAATGCCTCCGGGACTGGAACACCGGTAACAAGACGCTCAATCCAGTAGACAAGGTCCGGATGGCCCAGGCGCTCCACCGTGCAGCCATCGGCAAATTCCCGGACCAGGTCAACAAGATAGGGACGTCGAACCGTTGCCGGCGTTGCCAATATGCCGATGCGGCGATTCACAGACAAGGCTACCGCAGGCTTGATGGCGGGAACCACACCGATCACCGGAACGGGCGTCATTGCCCGCAGATGCGGAAGCACAACCGTACTGGCGGTATTACAGGCTACGACAATGACATCACAGGGATACTCGTCAATCGCAGCGGCGATCAGTGCCTGGCTGCGCTCGATCACCACCGATTCCGGCTGGTTACCATAAGGAAAGCCTGCATTATCAGCCAGGTACACCAACCTTACTGCCGGCAACTGTCTGTGGACACAGGCGGCAATACTGAGACCGCCAACGCCGGAATCGAAGACCAGCACCCTTGGTGTTGTCACCCCTGAGCCTCCGCGCCGCTGATCTCCCGTGCCATGGCGTGAATCAACCGACCTGCAATGGTGGTGGACGGCGGCACCGGTGGCAACTCACCGGGCCGGTACCAGTCGGCCTCGGCGATCTCATCTTCCTGCAGAACCAGGTCACCACCGGCATAGTCCGCGAAAAATCCCAGCATCAGTTGGTGGGGAAACGGCCAGGGCTGGGAAGACTGGTAACGGACACCGCTGACATCCAGACCGGTTTCCTCCCTGACCTCCCTGGCGACGGCTTCTTCAATATTCTCGCCCGGTTCCACAAACCCGGCAATCAGGCTGAAAAAGTGTCGTTTTACCCGTGAGGAACGGGCCAGAAGCATGCGGTCATCCCGGCGGATAACCACAATTACGCAAGGGGCAAGGCGCGGGTACCAGGGAATGCCACAGGCCTCACACCACTTTGCCCGCTCCAGTGGGTGCAGGTCGGTCGCCCCACCACAGCGGCCACAAAAGCGGTGGTCACGCCACCACTGATGCACCTGGAAAGCCGTGCCCAGCATGTCGGCTGGGGCATCTTCCATCATCAGCAGTGCATCCCTCAATGGAATGGGCTCCGACCTGCCGGAAAACGCGTCGGCATCCGCTTCGGCAACATACACGGGCTGACCGTCACACAGGCCAACGTAGACCGCCCCGGTCTCCTCCCTGGCAAATGGCGACACCGCCTGCCACGGATTCAGCCACCCGTCATCCGGCTTCAGAACCCTGTCGCCGGCAATGGTCAACACGAGATCATTCCTGCCGGGTGCTTTTGTTGACCAACCGGGCGTCCATATCGCCATAATCCGGATCCTGCAGCTATCATGAAGTAACAACAGGAAATGTATCACATCGGCGCAATACAACTGAACGGCTTCATGTCTTTCGACACCGTGCGCAACCAAGTAAACTTGGCGCCTGTTTTCGTGAACCGGAGCGAACATATATGCGTTTTTTCCTGGGCCTTCGCAGCCTGATCCTGACCCTTTTTCGCAAGATCCTGTTTTTGTGGGTCCGGACGGATGTAAGTGGCAACTGCGCCGAAGCCCTGGGACTGGACCCGGAAAAACCCGTTTGTTATGTGCTGCAGTACAGCTCACTGTCCAGCCGGCTGGTACTGGAGCAGGAAGTACTCAGCGCCGGGCTGCCCGGTGCCGAATCCTCCCTGCCGGTGAAGAACGGGCCAAACCATTCGTTTTTCTTTCTGTACCGCAGGATCGGGGGGTTGTTCCGGCGGCGCCGGACACCGGTACCCACCAGTGAATTTCGCGCCCTGGTTCGCCATGGCCTGGAACACCCGGAACAGGACGTGCAGATCGTCCCGGTGTCGCTGTTCTGGGGGCGCTCACCCGATAAAGAAAAATCCGTGGTCAAGCTGCTGCTTTCCGATACCTGGTCTGTGGCCGGCCGGCTGCAGAAGTTCCTGATTATCCTGGTGCACGGGCGCAGTACTTACGTGCAGTTCAACCAGCCCCTGTCCCTGAAGCAGGTGATCGACGAATACCGTCACAGTGAAGATCGCGCCAACCGCAAGCTGGCACGTATTCTCCGCACCCATTTCCGCCGGGTCCGCCAGGCGGTTCTGGGGCCGGACCTTTCCCATCGCCGCACCCTGGTCGGCGGGCTGGTGCGCACTCAGGCCGTCAAGGAAGCCATCCGGGAAACCGCCCGCAAGGACGACATCCCTCCGGAAAAGGTTCGCGCCAAGGCCTACAAGTACGCGGATGAAATTGCCGCAAACATGTCTGTTGTTACCATCCGCGTGCTTGAGGTGGTGCTGTCCCGGCTGTGGAACCGTATCTACAACGGCATTGCCATCAACAATATCCGGGTGGCCAAGGAAGTCGCCCAGGACAACGCCGTGGTCTATGTTCCGTGCCACCGCTCACACATCGACTACCTGCTGCTGTCCTACGTACTTTACAAGAATGGCCTGATGCCTCCCCATATCGCGGCCGGGATCAATCTGAACATGCCTATTGTGGGGCCTATCCTGCGCCGTGGCGGTGCTTTTTTCATGCGCCGGAGCTTCCGTGACAATCCCCTTTACGCCACGGTATTCAACGAGTACATGCACGTGATGTTCTCTCGCGGCTATTCCGTTGAGTACTTCGTGGAAGGCGGACGCAGCCGGACAGGGCGAATGCTGCAGCCCCGGCCAGGTATGCTTTCCATGACCGTACGCAGCTTCCTGCGGGACCATCGCAAGCCCATTGTATTTGTGCCGGTCTACATAGGTTACGAAAAAGTGATGGAGGGCCGGTCCTATCTGGGTGAGCTCAGGGGCAAGAAAAAACAGAAGGAAAGCGTGTTCGCCCTGGCCAAAACGGTTCGCAAGCTGCGCAATTCCTTTGGCCGGGTAGCGGTCAACTTTGGTGAAGCCATCCCGCTTGCCGATGTGCTGGACGAAGTCGAACCCAGTTGGCGGGAGGAAGCCTACAATTCCGAATACCGGCCAGGATGGCTGAATGATGCCGTGGCCGAGCTGGCAACCCGTGTCGCCTCCCACATCAATGCTGCGGTTGCAGTCAATCCCATTGGCATGACCGCCACTGCGCTGCTGGGCACCGAGCGGCTGGCGATGGATGAAGGCCAACTGATCCGCCTGATGGACCAGTATGCTGACCTGTTGAAGGCTTTCCCCTACGCGGAAACCATCACCCTGCCGGAAGGCAGTGGCAGGGACTGGGTGGCCTACTGTGAAAATATGGGCCTGGTCACCCGCCAACCCCAGAAGCTCGGCGATATTATTGCCCTGGAGGGCAGCAATGCGATTCTGATGACCTACTACCGGAACAACATACAGCACCTTTTCGCACTGCCGTCACTGATCGCCAGCCTGTTCGAGAACAAGCAGTCCCTGCGCCGGGAGAAGATCGAGTTCCTGGCCGGTGTGGCCTACCCCTACCTGAAATCGGAGCTGTTCCTTAAATACCATCCGGATGACATCTCAGGGGTCATCAACCAGTGGATCGACGTACTGGTATCCAAAGGCCTGCTTTTCGAGGAGGAGGATGACAGGATCAGCCGCCCGGAAGAAGGCACCGAAGCCATGCTTCGTTTGCGGATGCTGTCACGGTTCATTATCCAGACCCTGGAGCGCTACCACATCGCCATTGGTATTTTGCGCAAGTATGGCTCCGGCAAGATTACCGCCAGCGAGCTGGAGGAACAGAGCACACTGCTGGCCGAACGCATGTCCATTCTGTTTGGCCTGAACGCCCCGGAGTTTTTCGACAAAACCCTGTTCCGCAACTTTATCGCCAACATGCAGCACAATGGTGTCATCACCACGGATGAGAACGGCCTGCTATGCTACAGCGAAGGTCTTGATGACGTTGCCGAAGATGCCAGGCTGGTGCTCAGTGTGGAGAAACGCCAGGCCATCCAACAGGTGACCATGCTCGGGGCCTGAGCGCCCCGCCCTTACGGACCGTATTATCCGGTTGGCAGCGCCTTGATTGTATAGACATCGTAGCGGCTGCTTTTTCCTTCAATACGGGTGGCAGGCTCCGGACCGCTGACGGGGTCGGCCTTGCGGGGCCGCTTTACCACTACCCGGTAGGTAGCTACCGCCAGCGCTGCCGCCAGTAATTCGGGAGAATCATCGTCGTCTCCCACCACCGTGCGAAAAACCTGCATCTCCTTTTTGACAAGAGCCGCTTTGTCGCGATGAGGGAACATCGGGTCCAGGTAGATGACATCTGCTGCTCCTGCCTCCGCTGCCTTCAGCCAGTCGATACTGTTCCCGGGCTGCAACGCCATACGGGCCGCCAGGGGCGCACTCTGTTCATTGAGGGCGGCCCTGGCAAGGCCATCGCTGAGCAGCGCATGGATAACCGGTGAGCGCTCAAAAAGTGTAACCCGGCAGCCCAGGGATGCCAGAACAAACGCATCCTGTCCAAGGCCAGCGGTCGCATCCAGAACGTGCAGCGGCTGCCTGGTTTTCTGCAGGCCAACGGCCTTCGCGATCAACTGACCGGTTCCACCCCCGTGTTCCCGGCGGTAGCCGGCCTTACCGGTGACGAACTCGGCCCTGACCGGGCCTGGGGCTCCCTTCCCGGTCACCTGCAGGCCAAGGCCATTGTCATCAGAGAACAGCAGCAACGGATAATCCCGGATATCACGGGGGCGCACGGTACCCAGAAACGGCAACGACAGCTGCTCGGCCAGAGACCCGGCTGCAAGGCTATCGCCCAGGGGGCTACAGGCAACGGCAAGTTCAGGGGAGTTTTTTCGGGAAGACATCAAACCACAATGTCGATGCCGGACAGGCCATTATCAGAGGCATCGCCCCGGGCCGCCACATCGGCAAACGTAGATAAGGCTCTTGAGGTATTCAGGGGGATTTCATCGGCGCGGAAGCGCTCCAGCCTGACATCTTCTGCCGCCTGGCGCGCTTCAATGCGGCGCTCAAGGGACTCCGCGGAAGGTACCGACCGTTCGTCGGCATTGCGGGAACGGGTGTCGGACAGATCCCGTCTGATGGCGCTACTGTTGTTGTCCGGGGCCGTGGCAGGGGCACGGGCCACATCACTGCGTTCCCGAACCGGGCTGTTATTGCCGGACTGGAAAGGAAGACCGCCGTTTGGATTTACACCACCAATCATTTCAGGCACACCGGTTCTGGTTACAACTGATACCGGATTATGGAAGATTTATTCCGGATTTAAAAGCTGGCTGTTCACATTTTGCACTACCAGAGCATGACGATCAGCAGCACGCCCAACACCATCCGGTAAATAACAAACGGCATGAGGCCAAGCCGCTCAAGGAACTTCAGAAAAAGGTGGATACAGATCACGGCACTGACGAACGATAGTGCTGTTCCCAGTGCAATGGCGGCCCAGTCGGTGGCGCCCCCCTGTTCCACCAACTCAAGCGTTTTCAGCAGACCCGCAGCAAGAATCAGCGGGATGGAGAGCAGGAACGAAAACCGTGCTGCGGCCTCCCGGCCAAAACCCAGAAACAGCGCAGCGGTGATGGTAATACCGGAGCGGGAGGTGCCGGGGATCAACGCCAGGGCCTGGGCCACCCCGATGATCAATGCGTCTTTCATGGTCAGGGATGGCAACTCGCGGGTACGGCGCCCTACGGCATCCGACCACCAGAGCACCAGGCCAAAACCGATGGTAGAGGCGGCAATCACCATACTCGAGCGCAAGGAGGTCTCAATGAAGTCGTTGAGCAACAGGCCCGCCAGCCCGGCAGGAATGGTGCCGGCGATAACCGCCCAGGCAAGACCACTGTCCTGCCCCACCCGACCCCGGGCTGTGTCTCCTGCCCAGGCAACCGTGAGCCGGACAACCTCTTTGCGGAAATACCAGACCACTGCAGCCAGGGTGCCCACATGAACAGCCACGTCAAACGCCAGCCCCTGGTCCGGCCAGCCAAGTACCTGCGAGGGAAGGATCAGGTGGGCCGAACTGCTGATCGGAAGAAATTCCGTCAGCCCCTGTATGATGGCCAATACAATAATGTGCCACAGTTCCATGGGCAGTGTTTCCGTAAGGTGGCAGGGAGGTTATCAGCGACCGGGAAGTTTCTTCCAGGCCACTTCATCACGAATATAAACCGGCTGGGCCTGCGCAGCGGCAACACCATCACCCTCAAGAAAGGCAACGGCGGCTAGCTCAGCCACTCTGGACGCCCTGGGAACCAGGGAATCGTCAATCTTTTTCATGGCACCGGTAACGTCTGCCGGAAAGCTGTCCCGCAATCCCCAGCCCTGACCGACGCCAAACCAGTTGGAGATGCCCGAAGCCAACGCAGCGGCTTCCGGTGTGCAAACCTGCTCGTCACCAACAAGCTCGGGCTGGCCAGCCCGGCAGAGGTAGCAGGCCCAGTAGATTTCGCCCATCCGGGCGTCAAAAGCCACAGCAATGCCGTCACCTTCCGACAGCGAGAAACGGGCAATCGCATCCGCAGCCACAGCTGCCAGCGACGACACCGGCAAAACAGGTACATCAAGGCCATAAGCCAGGCCCTGAACTACTCCTGTTGCAATCCGAAGGCCGGTGAAAGATCCCGGACCACAAGCGAAGGCCAGGGCATCAAGCTCTGCCGGCACCAGATTCTGCTCGGCAAGGAGCTCGCGGACCATCGGCATCAACAACCGGGTGTGCCCCCGAGGTGCAAGCTCAAACCGCTCCGTCACACGGCCATCCACAAGCAGGGCTGCCGAGCAGCCCTCGGACGAGGTATCCAGTGCCAGTAGTTTCACGCCGTTACTTCAGTTGGGTAAGAATCTGATCGCGAATATCGTCCAGGCTGCCCACACCGTCAACACGTACGTATTTCGGGGCGGCAGACGGGTCTTTCTTCGCCCAGTCCTGGTAGTAGTTCACCAGCGGTGCTGTCTGCTCATGGTAGATCTTCAGACGCTTGCGAACGGTTTCTTCCTGATCGTCCGCGCGCTGTACCAGGGGTTCGCCGGTTTCATCGTCCTTGCCCTCGGCCTTGGGCGGATCATACTTCACATGGTAGATGCGACCACTGCCCTCGTGTACACGGCGACCGGACAACCGGCTCACGATTTCCTCGTCGTCAACCGCAATCTCGACCACGTAGTCGATATCGATACCCTGGTCTTTCAGGGCTTCAGCCTGGGGAATGGTGCGGGGAAAACCGTCCAGCAGGAAGCCGTTCCTGCAGTCCGGTTGTTTTACCCGCTCTTCAATCAGCGCAATGATGATGTCATCAGACACCAGGCCACCGGAAGCCATCACTTCCTTGACCTGCTTACCAAGCTCCGACTCCGCCTTGACCGCTGCCCGCAGCATGTCACCGGTGGAAATCTGGGGGATACCGAACCGCTCGGTTATAAACTGGGCCTGGGTCCCCTTACCCGCGCCTGGTGCGCCTAACATGATGATTCTCATAACGCTGTGCTCCCGTTGTAGTCATTATCATTTGAAAAGCTGTGGCAAAACCCTGCGGCTTTGCGACAGCCTCTCGCCAGCAACAGCCCGATGCTGTGCCGAGGAAGGCGCATTATACGAACTCAACCACTTCAGAGAAAGTGGACCTCCGTAGCATGCACCAAAAGATAACACCAGATTGTAGTCTGCACTCGTGTGGGGTCAGGATGACAGGGAAAGTGCCAGTGCGTCCAGATCTCCGGAAACCTTGTCAATCTCCTCACTGAGAACGGTGAGATCGCCGTCCGAAAGCCCCAGGGGCGTCGCCAGAGCATCGAGATCGTCCGGGTTGAACTCGTCTCCGATCTCCTTCTCCTTGAGCAATCCGTTGGCAAGCTGCACCATGAGTACATAGTTTTCATGCTCACCATGATACCCGTGTTGCTGGTGCATTCCGGCAGCCTTGACCACCGGATCCGGCAATTCCCACAGACGGTGCAGAATACCGCCAATGGCACCATGGCCAACCGCCAGCATCTGCTGGCTATCATCGGCACCGAATACCTGCTGCTCCAGTGAGTGCATGCTGGCGTCCGGATTGGCTTCACGGAGAGTGTTAAGCTCCTCGAATTCCTGCGGGAACAGGTGGCCGATCAGCAGCAGGCCAAAGTTGTGCAGCAACCCGCAAAGATAGGCCAGGCCCTTGTCGGCACCACACTTCGGCGCCATGCGCTGACACAGGAAAGCGCAATACAGGGAATGCCGCCAGAACTGGTCCATCCCCAGCATACCCTGGCGAGGCACCTCGAACGCACGCACCGACGCAATACCCAGGGCAATGTGGGCCACGCGATCAAAACCAAGCACACGGGTAACCGCTTCCTGCACGGAGTTGATCTGGCCGGGGTAATTAAACAGTGCTGACCGGGCGTAGCGCATGATTTGCGCCGTAAGGCTGGGGTCAAACTCAATCAGCTCCGCCAGCTCACGAGCCGTGGCCTCGGTATTGCCGGTCAGCCTGAGGATGCGTAAAGCCAGCGCTGGCATGGGCGGCAGGCGGTACAGTTTCTGGAGTTTATCGGCCACTTCGTCAAGTGTCAGGGCATCACGCTCGCCGTTATCCTGGCCACGAATCACCAGGTGGCCCGGTGTCGCATCAGACAACGCCCTGGCCAGCGACGTACGGTCCAGTTCCAGCAGCGTATTGTCGGTACCGCAGCACATCAGGGCACGTGAGTAAGCCAGCACGTCCTGATCGACCAATACCGGTATCTCGTAAGCAGCACCGATTGGCGGCTGGAAACCCGGGTCACAGTCCGCAAACAGGCGCGCCGACTGGCGCGCGGTCAGCGGCTGCAGCCGCCGTCCGGTCAGCTTGTGAACCAGATCCATATCCAGGCTGGTGTTGTAACCGTGTACCGCCATGACAACACCATTGATATCGATCAACGGTGTAGCGCGGATAAACTCATCCTGAGATCGCCCTGACGCCATGACCGCGGCATCGAAGTTGAGCACCTGGTCAATCGCCAGTTCACGGTAGGCGATGCCCTTGCGAGTCAGAAAACCTTCCAGTCTTGCCGCTAACGCCACGGCGTTACTCCTGTATTTTGTTTACTTTTCCGTTTTCAACGGCTTGCTGCGGGACGGCATACTCAAATGTCCGGGGCCATGTGGGGTAATGGGGTTCAGGAATGTCTTTGGCCATGGATGGCCAAAGACAATCGCACATGGATGTGCTCGTAGCGTGTC
>CAZFPG010000078.1:0-11318 GCA_964521055.1 uncultured Marinobacter sp. | reverse complement strand
TGCACCAGTTGGAGCTTCATCAGCGCGAGATTGCCGGCGACAGCTTCCCGTATGGTCTGCAACTGATCATGACGGCCATTTCGCCCATGGTGCACGGCGGTGACCCGGTAGAACTCCTGGACCTGGAGCCGGTTCTGGCGGACATGCGCGAGAAGATCCGGGATCCACAGTATGTGCCTGGCCTGATTCGCAGCAAGCTGCTTGAAAACCCCCACAGGGTTACGTTGACCCTGCGCCCTGACGACAAGCTGGAAAGCCGCCGTCAGGCTGCCATCCGCGATGCCCTGGCTCGCCGCAAGGCCGAACTGACCGACGAAGAAGTCCAGCAGATTATCGACCGGGCCCGGGCCCTGGAGGAACGCCAGACCCGCAAGGACGATGATTCCATCCTGCCCAAGGTGGACCTGTCTGACGTGCCCCTGCAGTTGCCGGAGCCCGAAGCGCGGTTTGCCGGTGATATGCCGGCAACCATCTATGCCCGGGGGACAAATGGCCTGGTGTATGAACAGGTCGTCGTACCGGTACCGAACCTGTCGGAAGATGAGTTGCTGCTCTTGCCTTACTACACCACCCTGATTCCGGAAGTGGGCTGCGGTCAGCTTGACTACCTGCAGATGCAGGACCGCATTTCCGCCGAATCCGGGGGTATCAGCGCCTCCTTTTCCGCCAAGGGGCGAATCGACGACGTGCAGGATCTGTCGGGTTATATTGTCTTCAACGGCAAGGCTCTGGCCAGAAATCGTGAAGCGCTGACACGCCTGCTCAAGGATGTCTTTGACGGCGCCCGTTTTGACGAAAAGGAGAGGGTTCGTGAACTGGTGGCCCAGATCCGTGCCCGCAGGGAGCAGGGAGTAACCGGCAGTGGCCATGCCCTGGCAATGGGAGCGGCCTCACAGGGCATCAGCCCGGGTGCCTGGTTGTCGTTCCGGCTTGGCGGTCTGGAGGCGATTCGCGGGGTCAAGGCCCTGGACAAGTCTCTCGACAACCCGGCTGAGCTGGATAAGCTCTGTGAACGTCTTGCAGCGCTGCACGAGCGTATCCGGCAGCAGTCTCGTGAATTCCTGCTGATTGGCGAGGAAGAGCAGCTTGATCCCATGCTCACTGAACTGAAATCCATTTGGGGCGATGCCAAGGCTGAAGCCGGCGATTCCTGGAAGATGGAGTCCGTCGGTTATCAGACCCGTCAGGCCTGGCTCACTTCAACCCAGGTGAACTTCTGTGCCAAGGCCTACAGCACGGTGGCCATTGATCATCCGGATGCGGCTGCACTGACCGTGCTGGGCGGTTTTCTGCGCAACGGATATCTGCACAGGGCCATTCGTGAGAAGGGCGGGGCCTACGGTGGTGGGGCCAGCCAGGATAGTGTCAATGGCAGCTTCCGGTTCTTTTCCTATCGCGATCCCCGCCTGGGTGAAACCCTCACGGATTTCGATAAGGCCCTGGAGTGGCTGGAGCAGGAACAGCACGATCCCCAGGAACTGGAGGAGTCCATCCTTGGTGTCATTGGCCAGCTTGATCGCCCACGTTCCCCGGCAGGGGCAGCCCGTCATGCGTTTCACAACCGCCTGTTTGGCCGTTCACCGGAGCAGCGCGCCCGATTCCGGGAGCGGGTGCTGGCGGTGACACTGGAGGACATGAAGCGCGTGGCCCGGGAATGGCTGAAGCCGGAAAATGCCAGTGTGGCAGTGGTGACGAGCCTTGAGAACCGGGACACAGCCAAGAGCCTCGGGCTGGAGA
The DNA here is from genome assembly GCA_964521055.1 of uncultured Marinobacter sp. Classification (GTDB taxonomy): domain Bacteria; phylum Pseudomonadota; class Gammaproteobacteria; order Pseudomonadales; family Oleiphilaceae; genus Marinobacter. The sequence goes on along the minus strand of CAZFPG010000078.1, from coordinate 9,581 downwards.
TTCAGGAGCTTTAGATCTTCCCTGGAAACAGAAGGCCGGCACTCTGTCACGGAGCGCCGGCCTTTTTATGCCCGGGCTAACGGTTCCGTTTAAGACCGGTACTGACCATGATACGGGTTGATATTTCCTCTACCGAGTATGCGGTGGTGTTGAGGTAGGGGATGCGTTCCCGACGATACATCAGCTCAATTTCCTCGATTTCATGCATGCACTGTTTCAATGAGGAGTATCGCGAGTTGGGGCGGCGTTCGTTGCGAATGGTGGCAAGCCGCTCCGGTTCGATGGTCAGCCCGAAGATCTTTTCCTTGTGGGCGCGCAGGGCCGCAGGCATTTTCTGATCGTCCAGATCCTCCTCGGTAATGGGGTAGTTGGCTGCCTTCACGCCGTACTGAAGTGCCAGATAGAGGCAAGTGGGGGTTTTGCCGCTGCGGGAGGCTCCCACCAGAATCAGGTCAGCTTCGTCGTAGTGGCGCGTGCGCGCACCGTCATCGTTGTCCAGGGCGAAGTTGACAGCCTTGATCCGCCGTTCGTAGCTGCCTTCGTTGTTGATGGCGTGGGATTTGCCAACGGTATAGGACGACGACGACTGCAGTTCCTGTTCAAGAGGGTTCAGGAAGGTGCCGAAGATATCCACCATGAAGCCATTGGCACCGGAAATGATATCCCGGATATCGCTGTTTACGATGGTGTCAAAGACCAGTGGCCGTGTGCCGTCCACTTCCTCCGCCTTGTTTATGCGCTTGACCATCTCCCTGGCTTTGTCAGCGTCATCAATATATGGCACGGTAATCCGCTCGAAATCAATTTTCTCGAATTGTGCCAACAGACTGTGCCCCAGGGCTTCGGCGGTCAGGCCTGTGCCATCGGATATAAAAAAAGCGGTTCGTTTCATGGTATGTAGTCCGACTCCGTATTTGGCGGGTTCCCTAGGTAATTCCCACAGGTTACAGTATCATACACGCCAAGTTCGAGAGCCCGCAGTGGACCGGTATCGCTCTTTGCTTTAATGAATCAAGGGAGACACGCTTTGGAAGATTACATTATCTGGTTTGATCACCTGGGAATGTCAGACGTTGACCGGGTCGGGGGAAAGAATGCCTCCCTCGGTGAAATGATCAGTAATCTCGCCAATGCAGGTGTCACCGTGCCCGGTGGCTTTGCCACTACGGCCCATGCCTATCGTGAGTTCCTCGCCAAAGATGGCCTGCGGGAAAAGATCGACAACGCCCTCGACGCCCTGGACATCAATGACGTCAATGAACTTGCACGGGTTGGATCACAGATCCGCCAGTGGATCCTCGACACACCCTTTCCCCAGGCACTGGAGAAACCGCTGGAAGAGGCCTACGCGAAGTTGCAGGCGGGTAATGACAAGATGGCGGTAGCGGTGCGTTCCTCCGCAACGGCTGAAGACCTGCCGGATGCCTCGTTTGCCGGCCAGCAGGAAACCTTCCTTAACGTGGTGGGGCTGGAGCAGGTGCGTACTTCGGTGAAGGAAGTGTTCGCCTCGCTGTTCAATGACCGTGCCATCTCCTATCGTGTTCACCATGGCTTCGACCACAAGCAGGTGGCCCTGTCTGCGGGCATCCAGAAGATGGTCCGCAGCGAAACGGCAGCCAGCGGCGTAATGTTTACCCTCGACACGGAATCCGGCTTCCGTGATGTGGTGTTTATCACCGGCTCATACGGGCTGGGTGAAACCGTGGTTCAGGGAGCTGTGAATCCCGACGAATTTTACGTTCACAAGCCCACTCTTGAGGCCGGCCGGCCTGCGGTTCTGCGCCGTAACCTGGGCAGCAAGGCCATCAAGATGGTCTACCACACGGATCCGTCCGCCGGGCAGTTCGTGGAAACCGTCAAGGTGGAGCAGGACGATCGTAACCGCTTCTGTATTACCGATGCGGAAGTGGAAGAACTGGCCAAACAGGCCATGATTATTGAAAAGCACTATCAGCGCCCGATGGACATCGAGTGGGCGAAAGATGGCGATGATGGCCTGATCTACATTGTCCAGGCCCGCCCGGAAACCGTGAAGAGCAGGGCATCCGCCAATGTCATGGAGCGCTATCTGCTGAATGAGACCGGCACCGTCCTGGTGGAAGGGCGCAGTATCGGCCACAAGATCGGCAGCGGCCCGGTCAAGATCATCACCAGTATCAAGGAAATGGATCGGGTACAGGCAGGCGATGTACTGGTCACCGACATGACCGACCCGGACTGGGAGCCGGTGATGAAACGGGCCTCCGCCATCGTGACGGACCGTGGTGGGCGTACCTGCCATGCGGCCATTATTGCCCGTGAGCTGGGTATACCGGCGGTGGTCGGTTGCGGCGATGCCACGGAAGTTCTGAAAGATGGCCAGGAAGTGACCGTCTCCTGCGCGGAAGGCGATACCGGACTGATCTACGAAGGTAGCCTGGATTTCGAGCTGAAAGAAAACACCGTGGACTCCATGCCCAATATTCCGTTCAAGATCATGATGAACGTGGGTAATCCGGACCGTGCCTTCGACTTCCAGTCCCTGCCCAACGAAGGCGTCGGCCTGGCGCGCCTGGAGTTCATTATCAACCGCATGATCGGCGTGCACCCCAAGGCGCTGCTGAACTTCGATGGCCTACCGCGGGATATCCGCCAGACCGTCGAAAAGCGGATATCCGGCTACAGCTCTCCGGTGGATTTCTACATCGACAAGCTGGTGGAGGGTATATCCACCCTGGCGGCCGCCTTTGCGCCCAAGAAAGTGATTGTTCGCCTGTCAGACTTCAAGTCCAACGAATACGCCAATCTTATCGGCGGCACTCTGTATGAGCCGGACGAGGAAAACCCGATGTTGGGCTTCCGTGGTGCCTCCCGCTACATCTCGGAAACCTTCCGGGACTGTTTCGAGCTTGAATGCCGTGCCCTCAAGAAGGTACGCAATGAAATGGGGCTGACCAATGTGGAAATCATGGTTCCGTTTGTGCGCACTGTGGGTGAAGCGGAGCAGGTAGTGAACCTGTTGGCCGAGAATGGCCTCAAGCGCGGCGAGAATGGCCTGAGAGTCATCATGATGTGTGAGCTGCCTGCCAATGCCCTGCTGGCGGACCAGTTCCTGGAGCATTTTGACGGCTTCTCCATCGGCTCCAACGATCTCACGCAGCTTACCCTGGGGCTGGACAGGGACTCCGGTATCATCGCGCACCTGTTTGATGAGCGGAACGACGCCGTCAAGGCGCTGCTTGCCAGCGCCATCCAGGCCTGCAAGAAAGCCAACAAGTACATCGGCATCTGTGGTCAGGGCCCCTCCGACCATCCGGACCTTGCAAAGTGGCTGATGGATCAGGGTATTGATTCGGTCTCCCTGAATCCGGATTCGGTGCTGGACACCTGGTTTTTCCTCGCAGACGAGAAAATCGACTGACCATTTCTAGAAAAGGAGGGCGCAAGCGTGCCGATCGTAACCCCTGATCTGTGTGATGATTATCCCGAGGTTCTTGTGGTAGAGCCGGGCTTTCGCAATTTTGGCGGCATCGATGCTTTCGGTGGCGAGATTGTGACCGTGAAGTGTTTCGAGGATAACTCTATCGTCAAGGAGCAGGTTGCTCTGCCCGGTAACGGGCGTGTGATGGTCGTTGACGGTGGCGGCTCCAAAAGAGCCGCACTACTTGGCGACATGCTTGCCGAGAAAGCAGCTGATAATGGGTGGGCCGGCCTGGTCATTTATGGCTGCATTCGGGATGTTGACGTGATCGGAAAGACCTCGCTGGGCGTTCAGGCCCTGGGCACGCATCCGCGCAAGACTGAAAAGCGTGGTGTGGGTGACCTGAATGTGCCAGTGACATTCGGTGGTGTTACCTTCCATCCGGGCCACTATGTCTATGCCGACAACAATGGCATTGTGGTATCCGGGAAGCCGCTCAAGACTGACTGACAGAACCTGCCCGGTGGTCATCTGGCTACCGGGCCGTTGCCTGACCATCCTGGTCAGCGTTTTACCGTCACAATCTCCATACCCAGCAGATATCCCTCGCCTTCAGGCTCGCAGCGCAGCACGCGGCAAACAGTCTCAAAAGGCGGGAATTGCTCACTGGTGGACGGCAGCAGGGTGTGGATCTCATCGCCTTCCGCAAACGCTTTCTCGACGAAGAGTTGCATGCCGGTGCCGCTGAGATCCCTGCAAATACCCGGGAACGCCATACCGTTGCTGTCCGTGAGTTCGATTTCCATATTCATTTTCATGCGGTGGAAATCGCGTTTCTCTGAGTAGTTCTTCATGAACTCCGACATCCCGGCACCTCATGGTTGTTGTTTTGTTCTTTATAAGTCCTATGAACGTGAGCGTCAAACGGCACCGGGACCTGGTGTGGCAAATTACGCCCAGTTGTCGGTTTTCCGGGTTGGCTTCAGGAGAGGAACTACCAGAGCGAGAATGACCCCAAGCAATACCAGTGCTGCACCAAGTAACATGAAGTCAGATTCTTTCTTGGCTTCCAGTCGTTCCTTCTCGGCGGTAAGCACTTCCAGTTCATTGCGAAGTTTCTGGTTCTCTTCCCGCAGCTCGCCGTTTCGACGATCAAGGTTAATGGAATCCGAAGCTACTTCCTTGATGTTGCTGAGTTCTTCACTGAGCTTCCCGGCACGGGACTGAAGTGCTTCCTCGGATTTTTCGAGCTCGTCCCGCTCGCTGGTGACTTCCTGCAGTTGCGCCTTAAGTTCGCCCAGTTCGTTGCGGGCTTGCTCAAGCTGCCGGTTGGCCTGATCCAGGCGTTGCCTGGCAATCGGGGTTTCGGTGATGTAGCGGGTAACCATCCAGCCTTCTATGCCATCGGGTGTGCGCACACGGCTGTAGCCGGACTCGGATGTTTCCAGAAGTTCGAGGGCGGTACCACTACGAACTCCGGAATGAAGAATCCGGTACTGGGTTCCTTCTCCGCTTCGAATGGGTGCGTACAGCGTATCGTCCACATAGACGGTTTTTGCATGGGCCGAGGCAGCTGCAACCATCAGTACGATAAAGCAGATAAACAGACGTAAAGGCGTCACTGGTTTTGTTCCCTGAAACAGCGATTTGAGGCGCAATTTTGTCACAGATACCGGGTCATACAAGGCGGCGTTCATTACAAAAAACTCATGGAATGTAAGAATGGCGAAGAAGTATGAATCACGGCAGCACGGCCTTGAAAGGTTTTACGGTAACCCGTTGATAAACGCCTGCTTCCACATAGGGGTCGGCATCGGCCCAGGCCTGTGCCGCCTCCAGGGAGTCAAACTCGGCTATGACCAGGCTGCCGGTGAATCCCGCATCACCGGGTTCCGGGGTATCCAGAGCCGGGTGGGGGCCCGCAACCAACAGCCGGCCCTCGTCTTTCAGGGAGTTGAGCCTCGCTATATGGGCGGGCCGTGCGGAGGCTCTCAATGACAGGCTGTCTTCAACGTCTTCACTGATGATGGCGTAATACATGGCATTCTCCGGAGATTTGCTGACATGGGACAGTGCCTGGCTGATACACTGACCTCCTGTAAAAAACACTGAAATCGGGAAAGATGTGACTATAACGCAAGAATCTGAGTTCTGCATTGATCTGCACTGCCACAGTACCGCCTCCGACGGTGCGCTGTCACCGGGCGACCTTGTCCGCAGGGCTGGAGAGAAAGGGGTGACCCACCTTGCCCTGACGGACCACGACACCATTGCCGGTCTGGAAGATGCAAGGACGGTGGCGCAGGGCATAGGCATTTCCCTGGTGGCAGGCACAGAGCTCTCCTGCCAGTGGAAAAGCCATACCATACATATTGTCGGGCTGGATTTTGATACCTCCGATCCTAAGCTGAATGCCGCCCTGGAGCGCCAGAACGATAGCCGGTGGCGCCGGGCACGCACGATTGCCGATAAACTGGCCAAGCTGAAAATTGACAATATGGTGGAGAAGGCCACGCTGAAAGCCGGCGGCGATGTGCCTGGCCGTCCCCATTTTGCCCGGGTGCTGGTGGATGAGGGGGCGGTCAAGGACTCCGCGCAGGCTTTCAAGCGCTACCTGGGTGCGGGTAAGGCGGGCGATGTGAAAGGCTTCTGGCCGTCTCTGGAGGACGTGGTGCAGTGGGTCACCAGCGCAGGCGGGATCGCCGTACTGGCGCATCCGAGAAAATACAAGCTGACTGCCACGAAGCTGCGCGCTTTAACCGGCGATTTCCGCCAGGCCGGCGGCCGCGCCATCGAGGTGTCCACCTCGGGCCAGTCCAGTGGAGATCTCGGTTTTCTGGCAGAGCTTTGTCGCCGCGAGAACCTGCTGGCCTCCCAGGGCAGCGATTTTCACTTTCCCGGAGCGCCCTGGTGCGAGCTTGGTTCCATAATGAAAATGCCAGACGGGCTTGAACCGGTCTGGCATCATTTCAGACAACCTGTGGGAGTTCCCGCAGCGGTTTAATCCGGGGCGTGGAACAGCAGGTAGAGGTCCGTCAGCGAGTCGGGAATGGCGTCCGCCATATCCCGTGACAGCTTCGGGCTGTTGCGGACATTCTGGAAGTCTTCATCCTCGAACAGGCCCGACAAGGTCAGCATGGGCACAAGCAGGTCCGCGGTTTCTTCCTCTCCCGCTTCCAGCCAGGCATCCTCATTCTCAAGGAATGTGTCCACAAAGCCCGCGCACCAGTTTTCCAGTGCGTTCATCGGGTCGCCATCTTCGGGTTCCGGCAATTCCAGTGGCTGGCCCATATCCAGAGAGTGGGCCATATCCCTGCCAAGCTGTTCCACTGCGTTCCGGAACGTGTCCGGAATCCCGCCAGCGGGCGCCTGGTCGGCGCCGGTGGCCAGCCTGAAGATATCCTCAGTGCTCAGTGATTCCGGGCCTACCACGCTGGCGCAGACAACCCCGTGCAAACCGAAGAAATCCAGGGCGTCGTCACCCCAGGGTTCCGCGAACAAGATATCTTCCAGCGCTTCGATGTCCGAATCTGATAGCATTCGTCAGTTACTCCCGGCCTTTTTGGCCTCTTCGGCTGCCCGCTGACGTTTACGGACTTCCCTCGGATCATTGTAGGCTCGGCCCGGCGTTACCGGTACATCCACCTGGTCAGTTGGCTTCTCTGGCTCCGCTTTTGGCTCCTCGGCCTTTCCGGCAGGCTTGTCTTCCTGTTTGGTCTTTTCCGGCTTGGGCGCGGCAGCAGGCTTTTCGGCAGCCTCCGGCTTTTTCTCCGATTTGCTGGCGTCATCACTGGCAGCGGGCTCTGCTGCGGGAGTCTGCACTGCGGGCTGCTCGGCTTTTTCAGGTGCCGGGCTGCTGGCTGCCACTTCAGCGGTATTTTCCGCTTTGGTTTCAACCTTGGTTTCAGCCTTTTGCTCGGGCTGTTGCTCTTGTTGTGCAGGGGCTTCCGTTTCCGGCGTCCTGCTTGCAGGCGCTGGCTCTTCAGCCGGTTTGTCCGAAGAAGGCTGGGCCGCTGTCTCAGGAAGCGCGTCAGTGGCTGTTTCAGCCTTTTTCGCCGCAGGCTTCCTGGAAGACCGGCGCGGACGGGCAGGGCGTTTGGGCTTTTCTTCGCCCTTGGCGTCAGCCTCGGTGCCTTTGGTATCCCCAGTACCTTTGGTGTCCTCGGCACCTTTGGTCTCTGTAGCGGGGGTGTTATCCGCGGCAGGGGCCTTGCCGGGTTCAGCCGCCGTGTCAGCCGGCTTGTCTTCACTGGCCGGTTTCTCCGTTGCCGGTGATTCGGCAGGTGCTTCCACCTGGTCAGCTTGTACGGCGCCGGAGGGCTCTGCCTGGGGCTGCTTGGGGACTGCCTCTGCGGGTGCCACTTTTTCGCCCTGGTTTTCTGTCGGCTTTTCAACCGGCTTATCCGCCGGTCTGTCGTCTGCCGTGTTGGCAGCTGCTACGTCCGGTTTTCCGGCAGACTGCGCAGCCGGCTGTTTCTCGAACTGGTCTTCCGGCTGGGTGTCTTTCTGATGCATTTCACTGCGGGCAGTCTTGCGATCTGCCGGAGTGGAAGCTGGCGTTTCAGCAGGCGAGCCGTCGCGATTACGATTGCGCCTGGGCTTGCGGCGTTTCTCCTCGGAGCCGGGCTTTTCGGCAACTGGCGCTTTCTGGGCAGCGCTGTCCTGCTGGTCCGGCCGGTCTTTCTGCTCCCCGGGACTTCTCTGTTCACGAGTGTCCTTCTGGTCTCGACCCTGAGGCTTGTTACGCCCCTGGCCGCGGCCCTGGGGCTGGCCGTCCTTGCGGTTGCCATCCCTGCGGCTGTCCGTTGCTTTCTCGGCGCCGCCCTGCGGGGCCTGGCCTTCGGCGCGGGGGCGGTTGGCACCGCGATTGCGGTTACGGTTGTCGTCGCCGCGAGTACTCTCACCGCGATTGCCACTGGCCTGACGACGGTCTGCGCCGCTGCGGTTGCCCGGGCGGTTATCGTCTCTGGCTACCCTCGACTTGCGACGATCCTGGCGGCCCTGGGTGCGACGCTCGTCCCGATCAGCGCGATTGGGTTGTTCGCGTTTTACCGGCGGCTCACCGATGACTTCTTCACCACTGAAGAAATCAGCAATCTTGCGGCCGAGTTTGCGGAACAGGCCATCGGTCTGTTCCGCAGGCGTTGCTTCCACTGCTTTCTCCGGTGCCGCCGGCTTCGGTGCCGGGGCAACGGGGCGGATGGCTTTCACGGCCGCCTGCTCTCGAACCGGCGGCTGGGCAGCCGGTGCCTCGAATATCTCTTCCTCGCGCTCGCTGTATTCCTGGGCTACCTGGTAGCTGGACACATGCTCGGCGCCGGCTTCGTCGTCACGCATGCGCAGGATTTCAAAGTGCGGCGTTTCCATGTGCGGTGCCGGCACCACAACAACTTCCACTTCCTGGCGGGCTTCGATATCGGCCAGTTGCCTGCGCTTCTCGTTCAGCAGGAAGGTGGCGACTGCAACAGGGACAACGGCACGGACCTGGCCGGTCTTTTCCTTGGAGGACTCCTCAAAGATCAGGCGCATGATGCTCAGGGCCAGGGATTCGATACCCCGGATGGTGCCCTGGCCTTCGCAGCGCGGGCAGACCTCGCTGCGGGTTTCGCCGAGGGACGGGCGCAGGCGCTGGCGGGACATTTCCAGCAGGCCAAAGCGGGAGATCTTGCCCACCTGAACCCGGGCGCGGTCGATTTCCAGCGCTTCACGTATTTTCTGTTCCACTTCCCGTTGGTGCTTGGCGGGGGTCATGTCGATAAAGTCGATGACGATCAGGCCGCCCATGTCCCGCAGGCGGAGCTGGCGTGCGATTTCTTCCGCCGCTTCCAGGTTGGTCTGCAGCGCTGTTTCCTCAATGTCGTGGCCCTTGGTGGCTCTTGAGGAGTTGATGTCGATGGACACCAGCGCTTCTGTGGGGTCGATGACAATCGAACCGCCGGAGGGCAGTTTCACTTCCCGCTGGAAGGCGGTCTCGATCTGGCCTTCAATCTGGTAGCGGCTGAACAGGGGGATCTCATCCTTGTACAGCTTGATCTTGTTCTCGAACGAGGGCATCACGGCACGAACAAAATTCAGTACGTCCTCGTACACCGTGCTGGCATCGATCAGTACCTCGCCGATGTCCTGGCGAAGGTAGTCACGTACAGCGCGGATAATGACATTGCTTTCCTGGTGAATCAGG
>CAZFPG010000077.1:0-11502 GCA_964521055.1 uncultured Marinobacter sp. | reverse complement strand
ACTGTTGGCTGATCCCGCCGATGCTCCGGACGGAGATCTTGAGTATACCGACGGTGTTCAACTGGATCCGACTGAACTCAGGGAAACCTTCCCGTACCTGGCTACCCCGATCGCCGGCTCACCCAACAGCTAACAGGAGGTCATGATGGGATTATTTCTGAAAACCTCATGCCTGGTGGTTGTAGCTGCAGCGCTTTCTGGCTGCTTTAACGGCTCCAGTAGCAACAGGGCACCCAGGCCGGACCCGTCGGTTGATTTCACGTCCTTTGTGAAAACACAGATCGAGAACACGGATGACACCCGTGAAGCCGTCCTGATCAACAAACAGGAGTTCAGCTTTAATGACCAGAACAATGAACAGGCCTTCGACGATCTGTTCATGCAATAAGACCCGACGCCGGCCCCCAGTCCACCTGAAGCCGGCGAGCACATTCCCCACCCCACCGGGTGGGGCTTTTTGTGCCGGTCTTTTATTGCTGACAGCGCTGGCGGGCTTTTGCACCTCCGCAACTGCCGCACCAGGGCCAATCAAGACTGATTTCGATGATTCCGACATTCTTGTGGAGCTGCCGGAACCGGTCCTCTCCGCTCCGACACTCCCGGATTCACCGGAACAACTGGCAGACATCCTTCAAAGCCAGATTGTGCAATCCAGAAGTACCGGCGACCCTCGTTTTTTCGGCTACGCGGAAGGTCTGCTTCAGCAATGGCCCGGCGAAATAACCGCGCGTCTACGGGTACTTCGGGCCACGCTCAGGCAGGGCCTTCATCAGTTCGATGCAGCCAGGCAGGATCTGGACACTGTCATTGCCAACTCTGACGATCCACAGCAACGGAACCAGGCAAGACTTCTGCTGGCCAACCTGGAAACCGTTCAGGGCAACTACGACAAGGCCAGGGAACATTGCGACCACTTGCAGGGAACCTACCCTGGGCTGATTGCAGCCAGCTGTGTTGCGCAGGTGGAGGCCCGCACAGGCCACGCCCGGGAGGCCTACAACACGCTGAGAGAGCAGGTGCGGTCGGCATCTGCAACTGATGTCACCGGCAGACTCTGGGCCGAAGGCACGCTCGGTGATATCGCCGCCCAACTGGGCGCAGAAAACGCCCCCGACCACTGGATGGCAGTTCTCGCCGTCACCCCCGATGACCTTTACACCCGCGGTCAACTGGCCGACTGGTATCTGGACCAGGGCAACAGCACCAGGGTGCTGGAACTGACCCAAGACTACGAGGACGTGGATTCCCTCGCGGTTATCCGGGCGACCGCCATGAAGCGGGCCGGAGATCCCCGGGCCGATGCCCTCATCCATGATCTGAGGGAGCGATTCGCCGAGGCCCGCTGGCGCGGAACAATGCTGCATCAGCGTGATATCGCCCGCTTCCAGCTTGATATCGAGGACAGCCCTGCCGACGCGCTGGAGAACGCAGTCAATAACTGGAGCGACCAGCGCGAGCCCCTGGATACCCGCCTTGTTCTCCGCGCAGCCGGCGCTGCCGGTGACCGGCAACAACAACGGCAGATCCGGGACTGGCTCGAAAAACAGGGACAGACAGATGCCCGTTATCCGGAGGCAGGTTCATGAAGACATTACTTCAAAACCCGTTGGCCGCGCTCCTGATCACGTTTGCCATGCTGTTCTGCCAGGGCGCACTTGCCCACAAGGCCAGCGACAGCTTTATTTATATGGACCTGAACGACTCGGAAATACGCATTGACGTGGCGCTCCGGGATCTCGCGCTGGTAGTGCCGCTGGATCACAACGGCGACCAGAAACTCAGTGGTGCCGAAATCCGGGCAGCCCGCGATAGCATTACCCGGTGGGTCGAACAGGGTATTACCCTCGCCAATCATAGCGGCAGCTGTGCCCTGGCCGGCCAGCACTGGGGGTTATCCAGCCACAGTGACGGCCCCTACGCTGCTGGCCGCTACGCCATCAACTGCCCGGACGGCGGCCCTCCGGAAACCCTTGAATACAACCTGCTCTTTGAACAGGACGCTCTGCACCGTGGGCTGGTCAGCCTGGAAACCGGTGATGCCAGCACGCTCGGCGTTCTGGGGCCCGACAGCCGGACGCTGTCACTGGCACCATCGGCTGCTTCGGGAGGGTTTGGGCTGTTTTCGACCTTCCTTTATGAAGGGGTTATCCACCTGCTGATCGGCCTGGACCATATCCTTTTTCTGCTGGTATTAATGCTGCCGGCAACGCTCCGGAAACAGACGGATAGCCAGTCGAGGGCGCTGAAAAGCCGGCTACTGGAACTGGCGTGCATTGTTACAGCCTTTACCGTCGCCCACTCCATTACCCTCGCCCTGGCGGCGCTGAATGTGGTGCGCCTACCCATTGCCTGGGTGGAAACAGTCATTGCCCTGTCCATAGCGGTGGCTGCCCTCAATGTGATGTGGCCGGTACTGGGCAGGAAAACCTGGAAACTGGCATTCGGATTCGGGCTGATTCATGGCTTCGGGTTCGCCAGTGTACTGGGAGATCTGACCAGTGGCGTCTCACAGCTGGCGCTGGCGCTCTCGGGGTTCAATATCGGTGTCGAACTGGGGCAGCTTGCCCTGCTGTTACTGGTATTTCCACTGCTGTACCTGTGGGGAAAGTACCCCATTTACAGCAAGGCCGTAGTGCCATTGATGCTGACCGGCGTGGGCGCGATCGGTCTCTACTGGGTTGTTGAAAGGGCAATGGTCATCTAGCAGCACCAAGCCCCGGCGCGTTATGGCCGGGGCTCCCGCCTCTGGTCAGTGCAGTATGGGATCAGTGCAGTGCCCGGAGTTGGCGCGGATAGAGTGCCGCGCTGACCTCCGGCTCATCCAGCAGGTCCGCCAGTTCCATATCCACCTCGGTTTCCTGGCCTTCATCCGGCAATGGCTCGAACAGGGTGTTTAGCCAGGACGTAACAGAAGGCGCCTCATCCCGGCCATATTCCGTGGACAGGGCCTTGATACGGCGGAAGCCGATGATCCGCTGGTGCTTGGGATCGCGAATCTGCTCAAAGCCGCGCCAGTAGATCCGGTCGCGGGTGTGGAGCTGAACAAACAGCGTGTCGATGGGCTCGGCAGGGTCTTCGCCCCGAACCGACCCCTCTTCGTTTTCTGCCGCTACGCGGGTTTCCTCAGACCCTGCCTCGGCTTTCGCCGGCTTTTTGTTGCGGATGGTGGTCCACGCCGGATAGAGCACGGCCACCGCATCGGCTTCCACATGCTCGCGAGCGGCGCGGAGGATCAGTCCCCAGCGGGCCTTGTCGGCATCGGTTTCAAGAGAGTTAATGGGCAAGTCGTAGCTTTGTTCACTGGACAGGACAATAGCCATCATCGGGGCATCAAGCTCCCACATGGCCTCGGCCTGTGCTACAGACACCAGTTCGTCGATTGCCATCGGTTGGTTCATAATACGCTCGCCTCCTCGATGCCATCAGGGTCTTTCAGGGAGAAAGGGTTCTCCCTGACTCACAGCATAGCCTGTTACTGCCATAAAGATAAACGTGGATGCGGTGATCGCGGATCACAAAACGTCATTTATTGTTTCAGAGCGTAGCTTCAGACCATTGTCTCCAGCAGCTCATAACGACCATACCAGGGGCTGGCTTCCTCCAACTGCGCCGCCAGTTGCAGCAGTGTGGCCTCGTCACCATGGGGTGCTCCGAACTGTACACCTACAGGCAGGCCGGCGGCGGTCCAGTACATGGGTACCGACATGGCCGGTGTTCCCGTCAGGTTGGCCAACTGGGTAAACGGCGTTCGGGCCAGGCTCTCCAGGGCCATCTGATCCACCTGGCCACTGCGATGTACCAGCTTACCAGCCTTGAGCATCAGCATCAGGCGAGCCGCGAACTGAAGGTGCCCCGGGGTATCCAGCTCACCGATTTTTGCCGGCAATTGTCCTGCCGTGGGGCACAGATACATATCGTAACCCTGGAAAAACGCCCCGAGCGCGCGGGCAAAGTCATTCCACTGCTGACGCCGGCGAACATAATCCGGCAGCGGCATCGACCGGCCCAGCATGGCAAGCAGCCGGGTATCCAGCTCAAAATCCTCCTCCCTGGCACCGAAACCGGATTTTGCCTTTTCCATCAGGGTGGACACTTCGCCAAAATAGATACCCAGATAACATCGGGCCAACGCCAGGCCGTCAAACTCCGGACGGGCATACTCCACCTCATGGCCGAGTACCGTCAGCACACGGGCAGTATCTTCAACCGCATCCACACACTCCCGCGCCACATCCGTATCATAGGGGGAGGAAGTGAATACGCCGATTTTCAGGCGGCGCGGAGCCTGCTGCATCAGCTCTGCATAGGGTGCTGGCGGAGGTGGGATGATGAACGGATCTCCCACAGCGGGGCCGGAGAGAACATCGAGCATGGCGGCACTGTCCCGGACTGTCCGGGTCACCACATGATCCGTCGAGGCGCCGGTCCAGGCTTCTCCGCAAAAAGGGCCTGACGAAATGCGGCCACGGGATGGTTTGAGCCCGAACAAACCGTTATAGGCCGCCGGAATGCGTATGGAGCCGCCGCCATCATTGGCTCCCGCCATGGGCACAATACCGGCCGCCACTGCGGCACCCGAGCCGCCGCTGGAACCGCCGGGGGTGAGTTCGGTCTTCCACGGATTCCGGGTGGCGCCCCAGAGTTTTGACTCGGTGACCGCCTTGAGGCCAAACTCCGGGGTCGCGGTACGTCCAAGAAACACCAGGCCGCCGGCGCGAGCCCGCCGGACATACTCCGAATCCTGCGGTGCAATGTTGTTTCTCAGTCCACGGCTGCCAAACGTACAGGGCTGGCCCTGTTGCTCCTGGGACAGATCTTTAAGCAGCATGGGAACGCCGGAAAAGGTACCATCAGGCGGATAGGTCTGGCCCAGCGCATCGGAGAACTGCGGGTAACAGATGGCATTGAGCTTGTCGTTTACAGTTGCTGCCCGCTCAATGGCAGCCTCACAGACTTCGCGGGCGGACACTTCTTTACGGCGAATCAGGTCGGCAAGCGCTACCGCGTCGTACCGAAGATATTCGGATTGCTTCATGATCGATTCCGTTTGTTATTCTGAGTTCTGGAAATTGAGGGAACCATCGTTTATGAACAAAAGTTCCAGGCGTCGCTCACTTGCTGTCGCTTTTATGGCCACATCTATTATTGCACCAATTCTGTGCGCCAGCGAACAGCCACCAGAGCCGGCAGAGAGCTGGACCAGCATCGTCCGCAGCTCGCCATACTGGGTAAGCCAGGGCGTTTATGAAAACATCACCACTATCCGGCGCTGGGTGCTGAAAGAGTCCGGGTACTGCTCCGACACAGACCGGCATATTCTGTTCGATATGCGTGGTCAGTTCCTTGGCTATATTGACGATGAAAACAGCCGTGAGGCGACACAGAAGCGCCTGAACGATACCCGACGGTCGATGGCGGCGAACGGTCGTGCGGACAACTGGGCAGCGGGTGGCCCGGACAGAACCGGCTACCCTTTCGCACTGGCCTGCGACCAGCCCCATGTCAATCTCGACGAGGCCCTGGCCCGTTACCTCGGCACACTGCCTACGGAGTTGATCTGGGGCGCCTGGGATGACCTGGCATTCGCGACACAGGATACCCCTGAACCCCTCCATGACGCCCTGATGTATGTCTATGACACACGCCAGCAACAGCAACGGAACACCTTGCCGGCAACGCTGCCCAAATACCTTGCAGGCCAGGTGCTGATCGAAAGCAGCGGTCAGCAACGGGCCCATTCCGCAGCGAATGCCAAGGGCATACTGCAGCTGTCACCCTCGGCACTCAACGATTGCCAGATCAGGCCGGCCAACCACTGGCACCGGCTCGCACAGATCGACTGCGCCCTCAGGTTGATGAACCAGAATGCCCGCAACCTGCAGGAACCGTTCAGCCAGCGTTTCGGCCATCTGCCCGACGACAAACGCGACCAACTGTTTACCCTGCTGCTGGTGCAGGCTTACCACGGCGGCGCTGGCCGTGTAAAAGCGTTGCTGGAGGAAGAGACCCTTTCCCGGCCCGCTGCCTATTTCGCCGCGGAACACGAGAATTTCAGCGCCGGTGATATCGCGTTCGGCATGGTGTTCCACAACCTGGGGCGGGACCGTTTCGGCCTGGCATCGCTTTATTATGTGGCGGACGTTCAGCTGGCCACGGAGGCGCTGTGCAAGACCGCCCGCCTTGCCGATACCCCATTCTGTGACTGAAGCCGGGAGCCCACGTTGGAGCTGACACTGATTCCGGAAGGCCTGTCGCCAGCCACCGCGAGCCTTTTGCTGCTGTGTTCGATCATCACATCCATGATTACCGCCAGCCTCGGGGCAGGCGGGGGGGTTATGTTGCTGGTGTTGATGGCGTTCTGGATCCCGCCAGCCGCAATCATCCCGGTTCACGGCATGATCCAGTTGGGCTCCAACGCCGGTCGGGCAACCCTGACCTGGCGACATACCGACTGGAAAGCCATCATCGCTTTTGCACCCGGCGTGCTCGTGGGAGCAGCCCTGGGCGCCTGGGTGCTGGTGGACCTGCCCGCCTATCTCTGGCAACTGACCATCGCGGCGTTTGTACTGTATCTGTGCTGGGGACCTGCACTACCGAAAGGTGTATTCGGCAGTGGCGGCATCTTCCTGGCGTCTGTGCTGACCAGCTTTATCACTCTGTTTGTAGGGGCGACGGGGCCCCTGGTGGCCGCCTTCATCAAACAGATGCATACCGACCGGTTTGCTACCGTTGCTACCTTTGCCACCGCAATGACACTGCAGCATGCCCCCAAGGCTTTGGTGTTCGGGCTTGCGGGCTTTGTTTTCAGGGAGTGGCTGATCTTTATCCTGGCTATGATTGCCTTTGGCTTTGCCGGAACCTGGCTGGGGCTCCACGTCCTCAACTCCCTGAGCAACCGGAATTTCAGTCTCATTTTCAACGTACTGCTGACGGTTCTTGCCCTGCGCCTGTTATGGCAGGCCGGGAGCTCCGCAGGCTGGTGGTAATGCCTGCCCGGACGGGGCTGCAGATCAGACTGGCTTGTCCTGGGGAGGCAGGGGAACCACAACCACCTGATTACGGCCACTGGCCTTGGCGGCATAAGTCCCGTCGTCTGCCCTGGCCACCACCTCACGGGGCCCGGAATCGGCTTCGGACATCTCAGTCAGGCCGATACTGGCCGTCACCCCAAAAGACCTGCCGTCCCTTTCGATGCGAAGGCCCTCGATACTGGCGCGAATAGTCTCGGCAAGCTCCAGTGCACGCTCAAGGCCGCAGGCCGGCAGAATGATTCCGAACTCGTCCCCCCCCAGACGTGCCACGGTGTCGGACTGCCGGACCGCAGCAGTGAGCAGATCCGACAGGCGTCCGAGCAGATCGTCCCCCAGCAGATGACCCCCTTCGTCATTCACGGGTTTGAAATAATCCAGGTCAATGAGAACCAGCACACTGGCCGCGCCTTTCCTGCCGGTCTCGGCCAGACATTGCACCAAGGAGGAGTTAAAGGCACGGCGGTTCAGCAACCCGGTCAGGCTGTCGTGGGTTGCTTCCCAGGACAGCCGTTCTTCCTGCCGGCGACGCTCACTGTCGTCCCGGACAACGAAAACCAGGCGGTGATTATGCCGCGCCCTGCGCAAGTGCAGCATGGTGAGGTCAACATCGAATGTACCGCCCGAGCGGTTCCTCAGGGTGGCGTAAAGGCTGTCCACATCGGCACTGCGCAGGAATTCGTCGGCCTCCCAGCGGCGGTGTTCGCTTTCAATGGACACCAGTGCAAAGAAGTTCTGTTGCTCACAATCCCCTGGCAGGCCCAGGAATCCACAGGCAGCCTTGTTGGCGTAACGGATAATGCCGTCGACATCCACCATCAAAACACCTTCCTGCAGTACGCCCAGGATACTGTCAGCCCGTTTCTGTTCCTCGGCCAGCTCTTCCTCGATTTCCAGCTCATGGGTGATATCCCTGACCACGGTGATGGTACCGAGAGTTTTATCTTCGGTCTCGATAACCGCCGTCATTATATCGGCCCAGACCAATTCGCTACCGACCCGACTTTTCAGGCGGAACCGGCCACGGAACACCGACCTGGCATGCAGTGCCTGCCTCCAGTCAGCAACCACCCTCCGGCGGTCCTCCTCGTAGACGCCTTCAATCAGTGCCGTATGCTGAAGCTCTGAGGACTCAATGCCGACAATCTTTTCAAACGCCGGGTTCGCGAATTCGATGCGGCCCAGCACATCGGTCTGGACAATACCGATGGGCGCGCTCTGGGTCAGGGAACGAAAAAAGGCCTCCCGTTCCGCCAGAGAAGCCAGCACTTCGTCGCGCTCGTCCATGACTGTGTTGAAGGTTTCCGCCACCTGACGGATCTCGGAGCCGCCGGTAACGTCCACCGGATCTGTGCGTATGCCCAGATGGCGTTCACTGATCTGGAAACCGAGGTTGCGCAAAGGCGCCATCAGCCGCCGGAACACGATAAGTGCCAGCGGCGCGAACACCAGAATCACAATCAACAGCACCTGTACAAATGTGTCCCCCAGCCGGCTGACCGGAGCATACGCCTCCTGCGCCGGCCACACCGCCGCCACGAACCAGGGTACCTGTGACATCTGCCGCACTGACATGATGGTTTCGGTGCCCTCCTGGTTGTCAGTGCGGGCAGTACCTTCAAACCCGGACATGGCATCACGCAGTACCGGGTTTTCCAGCCTCAATGGCTTCATGGTTTCGCCGGTACGGCCATGGGCTAGGGTCAGACCACTGCGTGTGGCAATGCCAACATAGCCCGTTTTGCCGATGCGCACCCCGCTGATTTCCCTCATGAAGTTGTCACCAGCGAGGAGTACCGCGCCACCGATAACACCGATAAACCGCTGACGATGGTCGAAGATGGGAGCCGTCATCATGATAGCGGGCCGGTCCTCGTAGTTGGACACATAGGGCTCGCTGATCGTCGGGGTCAGCTGGTTCGAGGTTTGCCGGAAGTACTCACGCTCGCTGATATCCAGCCCGGTCTGCCGGTACTGCTCGGGGTACTCCGCGATAACCTTGCCGTTGGCATCGAATAGATAGACCCCGTCAAACATGTGCTGAAGTGCTATCTCACGCCTGATGAGCACACGGGCGCGGGAGGTCAGCACGCTTTCCTCCATGGCGAGCCCCTCCGCAACATGGGCGAGGGTGTCCCTGCGTTGAGCAAGGCGCGAGTCCAGATCGCTGGCGACCAGATCGGCAATGGTTTCCACCTGTTCCCGGGCCTGGGCTTCGAGTTCGGACTGGCTGACCATTGAGCTGACCATTGCCACGGCCAGGGCGGAAAGCACAATGGCAAGAACAACAAACGCAACAGCCCGGTTTACGAGACTGGCGAACCAGGACTTTATCAACACGACCACAGGTCTCCCGAAAACCGGAAACAACTAGCGGAACACAAAGGTTTCTCACAGGAGATACCGGCAATCTGGCTCATCGGGGCAAAATACCGTTTGTTGTAATTGGTTGTAATTGACCGTTGCCAAAACAGTTTAACAGAAGGGAGGTATTCAGGACGTTACGGGGCTTGCAAATTCAATGATAATCGTTACTATTTAGATCTATTTATCGATTGAGGTTTTCCCGATGTCTGACCCACTGCTCACCGACGCGACCGGAATCAGTACCGGCCCCGTCAGCCAGCTGATGGAAATGGGCGGTCCTGTAATGATGGTGCTGCTGGCGATTGCCGCGGCAGGTGTCGTTACTTTTGTTTACCTCATGTTATTCGGGGCTTTTTTTGCTCCCAGATTCACCGCGAAACTTAAAAACGCGATTACGGTTTGGCAACAAAAGCCGGACAGCGACGTACCCGCACAGTTACAGCAGAACGCCGGCCGCTACAGTAGTCTGAACCCGCTGCACCATCTGGTTACCAACACCATGACCGCCCGTCTGAAGGGCACTGATCCACAACAGATACGTGAATCCGTCGCCAGGGATGCCCACGACGCTCTGGAGCCTTTCGAGGCACCGCTGAAAATCATTGAAGTAATCGCCGCACTGGCACCGCTATTGGGCCTTCTGGGCACAGTCATGGGCATGATGGAGGCCTTCAGTGCCATGGCCGCCACCGAAGGGCGGGCCAATGCTTCGCAACTGAGTGGAGGCATTTACGAAGCGCTTACCACCACGGCTGCGGGTCTGGTGATTGCCATTCCGTTTGCCGCCCTGGCCGCCTGGATTGAATTCCGCCTTCGGCGAATTCAGAAAACCATTAACAGCGCCCTGGTAAGCATCATGTCGGTGCCGGTACCCACATCCGAAAGCCTCGCTGCCCCGGAAAATCCGGACACCGTACCGGATACCACCGATGCAGCCCACCGTTTTGCCGACTATTCCGGAACCGGACAGCAGGGCCGCCTGGCCAATGCAACTGGTTGAACCGAGACCGGCACGGCCGGTTCCCATCCGCATTACCCCGCTGATCGATGTGGTATTTATCCTGTTGGTGTTCTTCATGCTCACCAGCCGCCTGCTGCCAGTAAGCTTTATGGAGCTGAGCAACAGCACCGGCGATACCAGCCCGGTCACCGGAGAACCGATGCCAGAGGTAACGGTAGAGCGTGATGGCCAGGCAATCTGGCAGGGGGAAACCTACGAGCTCAAGGCCCTTGTAAGCGAACTGAAAGCCAGCAGTGTTGCCGAAGTTAATCTGGCAACCGCGTCTTCCACACGCCTGACGGATTTCACCACCGCCTACAGCCAGTTATCAGACAGCGGCATTACCACCCACTGGAAACGTTCATCGCCGTCCCCGGAGCAACCATGAGCGACCTGGTACCACCACCGGTCACTTCCGGAAAATCCCTCATGGAACGCCTGGAAGATGCACTGCTTCCGCTGATCAATCTGGTATTCCTGTTGCTGATGTTTTTTATCGTGGCCGGCCGGATGTCGGATACACCATTGCCAGACCTCCCTGGCACCACAGACCAGACGGGCAATGAGCAGCCCCATGCGGATCTGGTGGTCACCGCAGCCGGGGACTGGCAAGTGGACGGGCAGACTGTCCGCCCTGAAAGCCTTGTGGATGCACTGCCGGCTGCAGATGAAGAATCCCCCCTCAGAATCGCCGCCGGGCAGGAAATCGCCATGGACGACCTGGAGGAACTGCTTCGGGTACTCGAAGACCACGGCTACAGGGAAGTCATCCTGCTGACGGAGCCTGCCAGCTGATGGGTGCCAGTAAAACCGTCCGCATCCTGCTATTGATCGTTGCTGTCGCTATTACCGCCTTGGCCCTCGTGATCGTGGCACCCGAGCGTGTACCTGTACTGAAACCACTGGGGGACTCGGCTGTCAATTCCGCGCCGGCACTACGGATATCCCTGGCCGGGGCCAGGGAGCCGAAAGAACCAGCCCCCATCGAACCGGAGATTCAGGAGCAACCGCCAGAGCCGGAACCCGAACCCGAAACAGAGCCCGAGCCGGAACCTGAGCCTGAGCCTGAGCCTGAGCCTGAGCCTGAGCCTGAGCCTGAGCCTGAGC
>CAZFPG010000076.1:0-11573 GCA_964521055.1 uncultured Marinobacter sp. | reverse complement strand
GCGGATTCTGGAATCGCCCGGAAATCCGCGTTTTTGCCAGCTATTCCACCTGGGATGACGAGCTTAACCGTTACGACGGCGGTGATGCCCTCGGCCAGGAAGACTTTGGTGGCAGCCAGTGGACCTTTGGTACCCAGATGGAAATCTGGTTCTGATACTGACAACAACAAGATGAGGTAAGCACCATGTTCAGATCCAACGGATTTCAGTGGATTCTAGGCGGTCTCGCCGTCAGCATGCTGGCCGGCGGCCTGCAGGCCAAAACCATCACCATTTCCTGCGGTGCCGTCGGAGCAGAGAAGCAGCTTTGCGAAGAGGGTACCCGGGCGTGGTCGGAGAAAACCGGCCATGAGGTCAAGGTTGTTTCTACACCAAACTCGGCCACCGAACGCCTGTCGCTGTACCAGCAGCTGTTTGCCGCCCGTTCCGGTGATGTGGATGTGTTCCAGATCGATGTGGTATGGCCTGGTATGTTGGCCAGCCATCTGGTTGACCTGTCGGAGTACACCGATGGAGCGGAAGACAGTCACTTCGAGGCGCTTGTGGAAAACAACACGGTGGATGGCAGCCTGGTTGCCATGCCCTGGTTTACCGACGCCGGTGTCCTGTATTACCGCAAGGACCTGCTGGAAAAGTACGACCTGGAGGCGCCGGAAACCTGGCAGCAACTGACCGATACCGCCAAAACCGTGATGACCAAAGAGCGCGAGGCCGGGAATGACCGCTTCTGGGGGTATGTCTGGCAGGGCCGGGCCTACGAGGGACTGACCTGTAATGCGCTTGAATGGATTGCCAGCTTTAACGGCGGCACGATTGTCAACGGCGAGGGTGAAGTTACCGTCAACAACGAGCAGGCTGCGGAGGCGCTCGCGCTGGCCAGCACCTGGATTGACGGCATATCGCCCCGCAGTGTACTGAACTACACCGAGGAAGAGGCGAGGGGAGTGTTCCAGTCCGGCAATGCGCTGTACATGCGCAACTGGCCCTATGCCTGGAGCCTTGCCCAGAGTGAGGACAGCCCGGTCAAGGGCAAGGTGGGGGTTGTTGCATTGCCTCGCGGCGGCGATGACGGCCGGCATGCCGGTACGCTGGGTGGGTGGCAGTTGGCGGTGTCGAAATACTCGGAAAATGTTGACGAAGCCGCCGACCTGGTGCGATTCCTGACCAGCTACGAAGAGCAGAAACGCCGGGCCATTGAGGGCAGCTATAACCCGACCATTCCAGACCTGTACCAGGACGAGGAAGTGCTTGCGGCGGTTCCGTTCTTTGGCGAGCTGTTCGAAACCTTCGAGAATGGCGTTCCCCGGCCCTCTTCAGCTACCGGCGACCAGTATGGCCGGGTCAGCAATGCCTTTTTCAACGCAACCCACGATGTGCTTGCGGGCAAGGCGGAGCCGGAACAGGCACTGAGCGAGCTTGACACCCAACTGAAGCGGCTCGGACGTCGCGGCTGGTAATGACCATGGCTGATCCGACCGTTACCTCAGCAAACGCGGACGCGGGCGAGCAGTCACTCGCCCGGTCCGTTTCCCCTACACGGCGGCACAACAGGGTGCATCGTCAGCGCCTGCGTGCGGCCTGGATGTTCCTGATCCCGATGCTGGTGGTACTGGCGGCGGTAGCTGGCTGGCCCCTGATGCGCACCATCTGGTTCAGCTTTACCGACGCCAGCTTCTCGGATATCAGCACCTACAGCATGATCGGGTTCGAAAACTACCTGGTCTATGACAATGGCGCCTGGTACGGCGTGCTGGCGGATCCAAGCTGGTGGCGGGCGGTCTGGAATACGCTGTTCTTCACGGTGGTTTCCGTGGGAGCGGAAACGGTGCTGGGGCTGATTATCGCCCTGACCCTGAATGCCCAGTTCCGGGGGCGGGGCCTGATCCGCGCCGCCACCCTGATTCCCTGGGCCATTCCCACCATTGTGTCGGCAAAGATGTGGGGCTGGATGCTCCACGATCAGTTCGGGATCATCAACGATATGCTGATGACCCTGGGCGTGATCGCTGAGCCGCTGAACTGGACGGCCAATTCGGACCTGTCCATGTGGGCGGTGATCATGGTGGACGTGTGGAAAACCACACCCTTTATGGCGCTGCTGACACTGGCGGCGCTGCAGATGCTGCCGTCGGACTGCTACGAGGCGGCCAAGGTGGACGGCATCCACCCGGTGCGGGTGTTCTTCCGCGTTACCCTGCCGCTGATCTATCCGGCACTGATGGTGGCGATCATATTCCGGGTTCTGGATGCGTTGCGGGTGTTCGATGTGATTTACGTGCTCACCTCCAACAGCGAGGACACCATGTCCATGTCGGTGTATGCCCGCCAGCAACTGGTGGAATTCCAGGATGTGGGTTACGGCTCGGCGGCCTCCACCGTCCTGTTCCTGATCATCGCCCTGCTGACCATTACCTACCTCTATCTGGGGCGCAAACAGTTCGGAGGTGATGCATGAACCGCAAACTGCTCAGGAAAATTGTGACGAAAACCGGGTTTGGTCTGCTGCTGGCTGCGATCATGCTGTTCACGGTGTTCCCCTTCTATTACGCGATCCTGACGTCGTTCAAGAGCGGCTCCGAGCTGTTCAGTATCGATTACTGGATCACCTCCTTCAATGTCGAGAACTACCAGGCAGTGCTTGGGGATAGTTCGTTCGTATCCAGCATCTGGAATTCCATCCTGGTCGCAACCTCCGCCGTCGCCATTGCCATGGTGTTTGGCCTCACCGCGGCCTACGCCCTTGGGCGGGTACATTTCCGTGGCCGGGGAACGGTGCTGATGATTGTGCTGGGGGTTTCCATGTTTCCCCAGGTGGCGGTGCTGTCCGGCCTCTTCGAGGTGATACGGGCGTTCAACCTCTACAATGACCCGCTGTCCCTGGTGTTCTCCTACACCATCTTCACGCTGCCGTTTACTGTCTGGGTGTTGACCACCTTCATGCGGCAGTTGCCGAAAGAGCTGGAAGAAGCCGCCATTGTGGATGGCGCTTCGCCGGTGGTCACCTTGTTCAAGGTGTTCATACCGCTGATGGGGCCGGCCATGGCCACCACCGGGTTGCTGGCGTTTATCGCAGCCTGGAATGAATTCCTGTTTGCGCTGACCTTCACGCTGACAGACGACCAGCGCACGGTACCGGTGGCTATCGCCCTGATTACCGGCGGGTCCCAGCACGAATTGCCCTGGGGGCACCTGATGGCGGCATCGGTGATAGTCACCGTGCCACTGGTGGTCCTGGTACTGATTTTCCAACGTCGAATCGTGTCCGGCCTGACGGCGGGCGCGGTCAAAGGTTAACCAAGGAGTTATGTGTATGAGCCAGTCACAGCCCTGGTGGAAGGGTGGCATTATCTACCAGATCTATCCCCGCAGTTTCATGGACAGTAGCGGGGATGGCATTGGTGACCTCCGGGGAGCGACCGGGAAGCTGCCCTACGTGGCATCGCTGGGGGTCGACGCCATCTGGCTGTCCCCGTTCTTTACCTCGCCGATGAAGGACTTTGGCTATGATGTGTCCGACTATCGGGGTGTGGACCCCCTGTTCGGCACCATGGAGGATTTCCGGGCTCTGGTGAGCGAGGCCCATCGGCTGAACCTGAAAGTCATCATCGACCAGGTTATCAGCCACACCTCGGATGCCCACCCCTGGTTCGAGGAAAGCCGCCGCAGCCGCGACAACGCCAAGGCGGACTGGTTTGTATGGGCCGACCCCAAGCCGGACGGCACGCCGCCCAACAACTGGCTGTCCATCTTCGGTGGCAGTGCCTGGGCCTGGGACACCCGGCGGGGCCAGTATTACCTGCACAATTTCCTGGCCAGCCAGCCGGATCTCAACTTCCATAACCCGGAAGTGCGCCAGGCTAACCTGGATAACATGCGCTTCTGGCTGGAACTGGGTGTGGACGGTTTCCGGCTGGATACGGTCAACTTCTATTTCCACAATCAGAGTCTCGCTGACAATCCGGCGGTGCCGGCTGGGGAGAACAAGACCTTTGTGGCCCAGGGTATGAATCCCTACACCTACCAGCGCCATGTAAACGACCTGAGCCAGCCGGAAAACATCGGATTCCTCAGTGACCTGAGGGCGCTGATGGACGAGTATCCGGAAACCACTCTGGTGGGGGAAATCGGTGACGATAAGCCCCTGGAGCGCATGGCCGAGTACACCGCCGGCGATGACCGGCTGCACATGGCCTATTCCTTCGATCTGCTGTCCGACCGGCACGCGCCGGCGTACGTGCGGGATGTAGTGCGCCGATATCAGGAAGGCCTCGGGGATGGCTGGCCCTGCTGGGCTCTCAGCAACCATGACGTGGTGCGGGTGGTTTCCCGCTGGGCTGACGGTGGTGAGGATCTGCGGCTCTATCCGCGGGTGCTGATGGCGCTGTTGCTGTCCTTGCGGGGCAGTGTGTCCATGTACCAGGGCGAGGAGCTTGGCCTTCCGGAAGCGTCGGTGCCCTACGAGGAGCTGCAGGACCCCTACGGCATCAGCTTCTGGCCGGAATTCCGGGGCCGTGATGGTTGCCGTACACCGATGGTGTGGGAGCCGTCGCCCATGGGTGGGTTCACCTCCGGGAAGCCCTGGTTGCCGGTAGACCGCGACCACCTGGAGTTTGCGGTCAGCCAGCAGGAAGCCGACCCGGATTCCATACTCAACGCTGTGCGCAAGCTGATCCACTGGCGCCAACAGCAGCCAGCGCTGGTTCGTGGTGATATCACGGTTCTTGATGGCACCGGTGATGCCCTGTGCTGGCTTCGCAAAACCAGCGAGCAGTCGTTACTGGTGGCGCTGAACCTGACTGGTGAGGAGTTGCGGTTGCCTTTGCCCAGCGCGATATCCGAGCCGCTTGAAGGCCATGGCTTCCGTGGCTATGTGGAAGGTAACGAACTTGTGCTGCCGCCATACCAGGCATTTTTCGCAGAAACGTAAACATCCGGGCCCGGACTATGAGCCGGGCCCAGCAGAGGAGTCTCCACCATGGCTTGTGTGGAACTGAAAAACATCAACAAAACCTTTGGCAGTATTGAAATCATTCCCTGTGTGGACCTGCGGGTTGAAGACGGTGAATTCGTGGTTTTCGTCGGCCCCTCGGGCTGTGGCAAATCCACGTTGTTGCGTCTCATAGCAGGGTTGGAGGAACCCACAGGGGGTGATATCGAGATCGGGGGGGAGGTGGTGACCGACCTGTCCCCCAAGGAGCGGGGTGTGGGTATGGTGTTCCAGTCCTACGCGCTGTACCCGCACATGTCGGTTTACGAGAACATTGCCTTCGGGCTGAAACTGGACAAGGCCAACAAGGGCAAGGTCCGGGAATGGGTGGAAAAGACCGCAGAGGTGCTCCAGCTCACCAGCCTGCTGCAACGCAAGCCCCGTGAACTGTCCGGTGGCCAGCGTCAGCGGGTAGCCATCGGCCGCGCCATGGCGCGGGAACCGAAAATAATGCTGTTCGATGAGCCCCTGTCCAACCTGGATGCCAGCCTGCGTGTGCAAATGCGCACGGAAATTGCGAAGCTGCACGACCGGCTGCAGTCCACCATGATCTATGTGACCCATGATCAGGTAGAGGCTATGACCCTGGCGGACAAGATTGTCGTGCTCAACGGCGGCCACATCGAACAGATAGGTACGCCCTATGAGCTTTATGAAACCCCTGCAAGCCTGTTCGTGGCAGGATTCATCGGCTCGCCGAAGATGAACCTGATTCCGGCCTCGATAAAGGCGACCAGCGCGGGCAGGTCAGTTGATGTGGAAGTGTGTGGTTTGGGAACGGTGACCGTGGAGCGGGATGCCTCCCACATGGCAGACGGTTCCGTAATGACTGTCGGACTGCGGCCGGAACACATCCAGCTTTCACTATCCGGGCCTGATTCCGGGCTGGAGGTGGTCAACGTGGAGTATCTGGGTAACGAGGCTTATGTATACCTGGAAATGCCGGGCATGGACGATCTGGTGGTGGTCCGCGAATCGGTACCCTGTCAGATCAGGGCTGGCCAACGGGTGGCGCTGGACGCCGAACCCGAACGGCTGCACGTTTTCGATGCCGACGGTCACAGCCTGCCACGTGTCGCACTGCGTACGGAAGATGATTCGGTTCAGCAAGCCGCCAGTAACTGAAACACGGACCAGAAAGCAATGGAAACAAAAAAACCGGAGAACCGGCCAAAGCGCCTGACGGTCAAACTGATGGCTGAAAAGCTGAATGTGTCCACGGCGACCATTTCAAACGCTTTCAATCGGCCGGACCAGCTATCCGATGCCCGCCGCCGGTGGATTCTGGCCGAATGCAAACGTCATGGCTACCTGGGCCCGAATGCTGCTGCCAGGAGTTTGCGAACCGGGCGCACCGGCAACGTAGGAGTGATGCTGGCGGATAACCTGGCGTACAGCCTGACCGATCCGGTGGCCAGCGAATTCCTCCATGGCCTGGCGGAGGTTTTTGACCAACGGCAGATGAATATGCTGCTGTTGTCCAGCCAGGAAGATGACGAGCACCGCAGCCGGGTGCAGGAAGCCATGGTGGATGGCTTTATTGTGTACGGCTGGCTGAAAAAGGGCCGTACCTACGACCGCCTGTTACAGCATGGCAAGCAGATGGTTGCGGTGGATTTCGACCTTGAGGGGTGCACCTGGGTCAATATCGACAACTACGAGGGGGCACGTTGCAGTGCCGAACATGCCTTGAAGACACCGCCCACCAACGTTGCCATCATGGGATTGCGGCTGGTGGATACCGACCGGGTCTGCCGCATCCGCGACCAGGAGCTGTTCAACGAAACCCGTGCCATTTCCGTACGCCGGCTCCGGGGCTACCTGGATGCGTTGGAGGCGCACGGCCATACCGTGTCCTCGGACAGAATCTGGTCCACCCCCACCAACACCCACCCGGATGCCTATCAGGCCGCCCGCGAGGCGCTAACCAGTAACCCGCGCCCGGATCTGATGTTGTGCATGAGCGATCGCATTGCCCTGGCCGCTATCCAGGCGGCGCTTCAAATGGGGCTGCGTGTGCCGGAAGACGTTCGTATCGTGGGTTTTGACGGAATTCCGGAAGGGGCCAACCTGCACCCGTCACTGACGACGGTGTATCAGCAAAGTGCGGAGAAAGGCCGCACCGCGGCGCAGATATTCCTGGGCGAGAAAGAAGACCGGAACGTGCTGCTGCCAACCTGCCTGCTGGTGCGGGAGAGCTGTCCGTGACCGCCCACCCGGGAAATGATGCCAGAGGAGAACCAACGTGACCGATGTGCTCTGTTTCGGTGAAGCACTGATTGATATGCGCGGTGAGTCGGCTGCGGGCCGGCGGGTCTATATCCCGCAGCCCGGTGGCGCGCCTGCCAATGTGGCTGTTGGCATCGCCCGGCTGGGCGGCAGCTCCGGTTTCGTGGGCCAGGTGGGTGCGGACGTATTCGGCGACGACATTGTAAGGGCACTGGCCGATTACGGTGTTGACGTGTCACTTACCCGCCAGACTGCGGAGGCGATGACAGCGTTGGCGTTTGTCACCCTTGATCATGACGGCGAGCGCAGTTTTGCCTTTTACAGGAACGACACCGCAGACATGCGCTATGAATCCGCCATGTGCCCGGATGAAGCGCTGAAGCGGGCTCGCATTGTTCATTTTTGCTCGAATACCCTGACGGAGCCGGCCATCCGGGACACGACACTTGCATTGATCCAGCGGGCCAGGGCATGCGGCTGCCTGATCAGTTTCGACGTGAACTACCGCCAGCCTCTCTGGCCGGCCAGAGAAGATCCGGCACCTCACATTCGAAGGGCTGCTGGTATGGCGGATATCATCAAGTTCAGCCGCGAGGAGCTGGAGGCACTGTTTGGCAAAGACGCTGAACTGTCCGGTGAATTGCTGGCTGAAAGTGTCCAGCTGCTGCTGGTCTCTGACGGCCCGGCGCCGCTGCATGTCTATTGCCCGGACCGGACGCTGACCTTGCAGCCCCCAACTGTTGAGGCGAAAGACACCACGGCTGCCGGTGATTCCTTTGTCGCTGGCCTGTTATACGGTCTTTGCGCGCAAGGCGTTAATAGCAGCAACTTTAAACAATGGTTGGCAATGCCAGGAACCCTTGAGACAGAACTGGTATTTGCGGCACGGTGCGGCGCATTTGCAGCCATGCACTACGGAGCCTTCGATGCCCTGCCAACATCTGGTCAGCTGCAGTGGCTTGTGCCAGAAATCACATGAATTTCATGCTCCTGCGGCTTTTCCTTCTGCAATTCTTGACTATAGTTAAGTACAGGCAGGGTCTGATCTGTCGAGGCCCGCGGAACGTAATTATCTGGATAAATAACAATATCAACCCAAGGGGGTCGAGCTATGCTCCTGAATCACGCGTTTGGCCTGTTTACCCACCCGGATAGTGAGTGGGCAGAAATCCGCAAGGAACATGCGCCTCCCAGAAGACTCTACGTGGCCTATGTACTGCTGTTGGCGGCCATCGCCCCAGTCTGCGTGTACATCTCTACAGTGTACTTCGGCTGGGCCGTGGGCAGTGACCGTGTGATCAAGCTGACGGAAATCAGTGCCCTTCAAATGAGTGTGCTCACCTATCTGGCCATGCTTGTGGGGGTGTTCGCTCTGGGCTATGCGATCAACTGGATGGCTAAGACCTACGGTGCCAAAGAGGAGCCGGTGCCATCCAATGGTATTGCGCTGGCAGCGTATTCCTGCACACCATTGTTCCTTGCCGGGTTTGCTCTGTTGTATCCGGTGCCCTGGTTCAATGCCCTCGTTTTCCTGGTGGCGGCCTGCTACGGGGCCTGGCTGATGTACGACGGCCTGCCGATCGTTATGGGTATCCCCAAGGATCAGGCGGTTATGTATGCCGGTGCATTGTTGACAGTGGCCCTGGTAATCTTGGTGTCCACCCGGATTGGGTCGGTGCTGCTGTGGAGCTTCGGCTTCGGGCCCGTGTTTGTTGAATAATCCGGGCAACGGCGACGAACCGGGCAGGGGCGCCGGATGCCCCTGACGCTTATTCGATTATTTGGTGCTTCATGGCATAGGTAACCAACTCGGCGTTATTGTTGATACCAGCTTTTTTCATCAGACGGGTTTTATGGGTGCTTACCGTCTTGTTGCTGATCGCCAACTGATCGGCGATCTCATTCAGGGTCCGGCCCTTTGCCAGCAGATGAAGGATTTGCCGTTCCCGATGTGTCAAGTTACTCAGCGAAGCGTTGTTCCCCGTGGTCTCAAGATCGAAGGCGATGCGTTCGGCAATCTCCGGGCTGATGGCGCGCCCCCCGGCTGCCAGTTTTCGGATGGCGGCCAACAATATGTCGGGCTCGCAATCCTTGGTCAGGAAACCGCTTGCCCCGGCTTTCAATTTACGTTTGGCGATTTGCGTTTCGTTGAACATGGTCAGGATCAGGATGGGCAGGTCAGGGTAGCGGTCGTGTATTCGGGCCACCAGGCTTTCCCCGCTCAGACCAGGCATTGAGACGTCGAGCATAGCGACATCGAAGTTCTTCCTTCTCAGGATTTCCAGAACCTCCCCGCCATTCGATGCCTCCGCCTTTACCCGGATGTCGTCTGTACCGTCGAACAGCCGCTTCAAGCATTCACGCACCAGGGTGTGGTCGTCCGCGAGCAACACTTCGATCATGAAGCTTTCCTTTTCGGGTGGATCGGTATCGTGATTTCAATGGTAGTGCCACGGCTGGCTGCACTGTACAGCTTCATCTGGCCGTTGAGCGACAGCACCCTTTCCTGCATGCCAATCAGGCCAAACGATTGCTGGCTGATGAGGGCTTCCGAGTCGAAGCCGCAGCCATTGTCTCTGATGGTAAGACAGTAATCGGTTATACGACAGCGCAAACGAATCCAGACCTGATTCGCGCCGGAATGCCGCCCAACATTGGAAAGGGATTCCTGGACCAGCCTGAACACCACGGTGGCCCGCTCTTCATCAAGTTGAGTGCCTTCCTGTAAGGACAAGTTGCAATGGATGCCACTGTGACGGGTGAACTCCTGGGTGAGCCATTCCAGAGCGGATGTAATTCCTGCGTTGAGCACGGCCGGTCTCAGGGAGGTTGCGATGTTGCGAACCGTTTGGATGGTCCTGTCCACCAAACGGGTCATGTCATTCAGCTGCTCTTGCAGCCTACTGTCCTCCGGCGGCAACTGAGAGCCAGTCAGGCTCAGGTTCAGGCGCAACGTGGTCAGCAATTGCCCCAGTTCGTCGTGGATTTCATGGGCGATATGCTTGCGCTCTGCTTCCAGTTCGGCTTCCCGCCGGGTGCCCAGTTCCCGCAACAGGCTTCGTGACTCACGCAGCTCTTGGTCGATCTGTTTTTGGCGGGTGATGTCCTGCCCTACCGCCAGGACACTCTCTAAATCGCCCAGTTCGTTCTTCTCCGGCACACACAGGATACGGTGCCACTCCCGGGGGTTCGAGAAGTAGATTTCGCGTTCCACCAGGCAACCAAGGGCCACCGCATCCCGGAATCCGGTCAAGACCTGTTCGTGCTCGGCGGGTGTGACCCATGGCGAGGGCGAGGTATTAAGGTTAACGCTGCGATCGAACCCGGGCCCCATCCAGGCCCGAAGCGCGGAATTGATGTACAACAATCGGCCGGAGGGCGTAGCTCGCCAGATGTAGTTGGGAGTGTTTTCCACCAGGGAACGCAACTGGAACTCGGTTTCCTTCAAGGGCGTGATGTCCCGCATGACGGCCAGTACCGCCCTGACGTTGCCCTCGGGTGTGAACTCAGGGACGAACCGAACATCCTGATATTTGATATGCCGTTTGTCCGTCACCTCCAGTCGAATTACCAGGTGGGCCTCGACGCCGGTTTTCTGAACAGCCCGATGGGTCTCCTGATAGGCGGAACGGTCAACCGGTATAATTCGTTGTTCGAGGGCCGAGGCGGTGGCTTCGTCACAGGATGCATCGCTCCCAGTTATTAATTCGCGCAACATTGGATTGATATATAGCGCGTCTTCATTCGAGTCATATCTGATGATGCCGTCGGGTGAATTGTCCACCAATGCCCGGAATTCCTGTTCACGGGTATGCAGCAGTTTTTCCGCCTGCCAGTGTTCCGTGATGTCCCGGGTGATCAGCATAATGCGATGATAGCCTCCGCTTGGACAACGTACGGGAATCATCGTGGAGTGTAATATTCGCTTGCCGATGGGAAGGTCAAACCGGGCTTTACCCTCTACCACTTCTCCACGGGTAAGGCTCTGGCGATAGTGAGCATTTATTCGGGCGGTCAGCTCCGGGGAAAGTGTGGTGATCTCCTCCGTCGTTTTTCCTACCATACGCTCCCGCGGGATACCCACGGTCTTTTCCATGGCCGGGTTTGCTTCCAGGACCAGCAGGCGCTGGTCCTCCGCGATTTCCAGCAATGCCTGGGCGTCAGGGGCATTGTTAAAAATGTCGCGGTAGTGATGTTGGCTCTCGGTTCCTGTCAGGTGGGGGGCTTCCTGGTCGTGATCAATGGCCAGGCCTGCGAAGGTCTGACTTGATTGGGAAGCCGGGTGCTCCAGGGCCGAACCCGGCTCGGGAAAATCCGTCACTTGCAGGATGGTAGCCGTGGGTTTTGTCCCGTTGCT
>CAZFPG010000075.1:0-11703 GCA_964521055.1 uncultured Marinobacter sp. | reverse complement strand
TACTTTACGAATATCGATTAATGAGATAAACGTATATAAACTGAATTAACTGTTTCAAAAAATGGAACAAAAGTCGTGGACCGATTATTGGAAATGCAGACTTTCTGCGCGGTAGTGGAGGCAAACAGCTTTGTCGCCGCCTCGGAGGCAATGGGAGTGTCGAAAGCCGCTGTTTCCCGCTATATCAACGAACTGGAGTCCCGGCTCGGGGCGCGGCTGCTGCACCGTACCACCCGGCGGCTGTCCCTGACGGCGGAGGGGGAGGTGTTCTACGTTCGTTGCCGCGAGCTGCTCGCGGGGGTGGAAGAGGCCGAAGCAGAGTTGACGTCGCGCACCGGTGTCGCCAAGGGTGTACTGCGCATCAACGCACCGGTGAGTTTCGGCATCCTCCACCTGGCGCCACTGTGGGGTGAGTTCCACGCCCGGTACCCGGATGTGGAACTGAACATTGACCTGTCTGACCGCCTTGTGGACATCGTCGAGGAAGGCTTTGACCTGGCCATTCGCATTGCCACCCTGAAAAACTCCACCCTGGTAAGCCGTCGTATCACCAGCACCCGTTTGGTGGTGTGCGCCTCCCCGGAATACCTCAAGGCACACGGTACGCCCGCCCAACCCGAGGACCTGGCTCTTCACAAGGTCATCGCCTACAGCAACCTGGCTACCGGCAACGACTGGCATTTCGAAGGACCGCAGGGTCCGGTGAGCACACGGGTGCGCCCCTGGATGCACGCCAACAACGGCGAAACCTGTTGTGCCGCCGCTGTGGCCCACCAGGGGGTGATACACCAGCCCGGCTTCCTGGTGCGGGAAGACCTGGATGCAGGTCGGCTGGTTGAACTGATGCCGGACTATCGCTCCGCCGAACTGGGTGTGTACGCGGTCTATCCCACCCGCAAGTTTGTCACACCCAAGTTGAGGGCGTTGGTGGATTTCCTGGGGGCGGCATTTCAGGAACGGGTGTAACTGAACAACAGAAGTACAGCACAAGGACTCTCCATTGAACAAACAACGTATTGCCATCATCGGCGCCGGTACCGCCGGGCTCGCCTCTGCCATCCTGCTGGCCCGGCAGGGCCATGACATCAGCCTGTTCGAACGGGCTGAGGCCCTGACGCCGGTGGGTGCGGGCATCCTTTTACAGCCCTCTGGCCTTGCCGCTCTGGAGGAAGTGGGGTGCCTGCCCCACATCCTCCGCTATGGTCATCGAGTGGAAGCGTTGCAGGGGCTCACCACGTCTGGCAACCCCATCATGAACGTAGCCTATGCGGACCTGGGGGAAGGTGATGGTGTATTCGGCCTCGGCGTTCACCGGGCCGCCCTCTGTCACGTGTTGGACGAAGCATTGTCGTCCCTTCCCCACCGGCGACACTTTGGTTGCCAGGTTGACTCCGTGGAGGACCGGGGCACGGAAGCACTGGTCAGGTTTCGTCAGGGGAAAGACGAGCATTCCCAGGCTTTCGACGCCCTGTTGGTGGCCAATGGCAGTGCCAGCCAACTGCGTCCGGCCTCGTTGGTGCGGTACGACCGACAATACCCCTGGGGTGCCATGTGGCTGATCCGCCCCCTGACAGAGCCGTTGGCCGGCTTCCGGAGCCCTGTCCTCCAGCAACGCTACTGCGGCACCCGGCAAATGGCCGGCATGCTGCCCACCGGCCGGGTGCCGGGGAATGGTGAGGAGCCCATGGTCAGCTTTTTCTGGAGCTTGCCGGTGGCCGATATGGGGCGATGGCGTGAAGACAGCTTTGACCTGGGCCGGTGGCGGGACGACGTGCTCAGCCTGTGGCCGGACCTGAACCCATTGGTGGAAGCCATCCACTCCCCCAGTGAACTGTTGTCAGCCACCTACCGGGATGTGGTCATGAGCCGATGGGGGCAGGGCCGGGTCGGCGTGATCGGAGACGCCGCTCACGCCATGAGTCCGCAACTTGGCCAGGGCGCCAATATGGCCCTGCTGGATGCAGTCGCCGTTGCCCGGTCAGTGGCGGCCGGCACCAACTGGGATGATGTGTGGGCTCACTTCGAAAACCAGCGCAGCGGCTCAATCCGGTTCTATCAGCGCATGAGCTGGCTGCTTACGCCTATGTTCCAATCCCATCTGTGGAGCGCGGCCTGGGTACGGGACCTGTCTCTCACTGTTTCCCGGAAAGTCCCGTGGCTGAAGCGACAGATGGCGGAAACAGTGGCGGGTCGGAAGCAGAAGTGGTGGTAGTTGGTTCTCCAACCCAGTGCCATGGCCAGCAGTGCGATCATCACGCACAGCCCCTGGCATTCATCATTAATTGTCCGTTTCCTGGCTGTCGTCATCCGAAGGCTGGGGTTTCTTGCTGGAGAAATCAGTGCTGGCGAAGACCTCTGACAGAATTGCCTGCTCAATGTAACTGCGCTGCCCGGATTTGGCGGGCAGCCGAACAGTGAGGTGGATTTCGCTGGCTACCGGAGCCTGAATAGTTACCCGTGGGTCCACGGAGGGCACTTCCAGGCCCCGCAGAACACCAACCTTGTTCATGTGTTTACGGACAGCCTCAAGATAGGGCTCGCAATGGCGATTGGCGGCCTCCAGCAGGGCTTTCTGGGCGGCATGCCAGTCGTCCTCCCGCTTGAAGGGCACGGTGAACACATGGAAGTCCCAGTGGTCGGTGAAACTCTCGTTGATGACCGGTTCAGACACGAACAGTGCGTTGGGTACCACAATCATCCGCCCGGTGCGCTGATGACCGGTTTTACCGGGGCCCACCTCGAGGATAGTTGTTGCCAGCAGAGTCTGGTCGATGACATCGCCACGAAAATCCTTCACCTGAATGCGGTCGCCGAGGTTGAATGAGCCTGCCCCGCTCTTCAGAATCGATCCGGAAACGCAGAGAATCAACTCCTTGGTTGCGACCACAAAGGCGACGGCGATGGCGACAATGGACAGCGCCAGGGACCGGATCTGATCACCCCAGATCAACGCCAGGCCCAGAATCCCCAATAGCAGGAAGCCGTTGCGGGAGTTCACCAGCAACCGCCCCCGCAACTCGGAGGAGGTAATGTTTCGCCGTATAAAGCGGGCGGTCAGGGTGCGCAGGAGGACGATGGCGAATACAAGAAGGACGGTGCTGACTGCCAGTCTCAGCATGGAGTCCGGTAATGAAAAGTTCTCCGGTATCAGCGCCAAACTCTCAAACATTCTCAAGTCCTGTTGCGTGTCAGTGTGAGGTGTTGGGTCCTGTCAGGGAGATCACCCGGCGCTCTGTAAGGTTGACGGGCGGTTCAAATACCTCAGGGTAGTGTTTTTCTACCAGATCACCAATGAGTCCCGAACGGCTGGCTTCCGGCATCAGCTTGCTCAGGGTGCGGTGCAGGTCGGCTTCCGTGGGAGAGATGTAGAGAACATGGTCCATGTCATACACCAGGACCAGATTCTGCTCAACATCCAGGTTCGGGTGTTGCCGCCATTCCATGGCCATTTCCTGGGCGCCCCTGGGGAGGTAGTCGATCCCCCGGTTGCCAATGGCCACCATGTCATAAAGTCGATGCCAGTCACCAGGCACCCCGAACACCGGAAGGTTGTTGGCCAGCCAGATCCGGTGGTCACGCCATGACCTTCCCATACCCGCCATCAGCTTCAGGGCCCGGAAATCCTCCAGTGTCTCTACCTGGTCGTAACGGTGCTGCTGGCCCTCGGGAATGAACAGAATCCGCTGATTCATCAGGTTATCGGTCATCGCCACCCGCACTGGTAGAAAGCTTTTGCTGCGTGGGGGCGTCTCGCCCAGCATCATTGCGGTGATATCGCCCTCTTCCAGCATCCACTCCATACGGCTGGTGGGTACGTTCGACACTTTCACAATAGTAACTTCATGCCCGTCGGCCTCCAGAACCTGCGTCAGCAGGTCCGACAGGTAATCAAAATCGTTCATGTCCCCAAGCCGGAGTGTCACGCGCTGACCAGCCACAACAGGCATGGCCATGACACAGGCGGCAAGTACTGCGAGCGTAGCCCACCAGAGGTAATGGTGAAAGGATGTGGTTTTGGGGGACTTCAATGGATACCCGTAGCATCGATGCATGAATAGATCAGGCAATCCTAGTGGACCCAGCGCCAACCGGCAACCAGATTCATTGGTCATTGCGTCTCATGGCTTTTCGCCAGCGCACCGGCGGTAAACCGGTCCAGCGCCTGAAAGCCCGGTAGAAGGTACTGATTTCGGCGAACCCCAGGGACTCGGCAAATTCGGGCAGGGACGCACCTGGGTCAGCCACGGCCTGGAGTGCCCTTTCCCGCCGCACCTCATCCAACAGCCCATCGAACGTTTGCCCCTGTTCCCGCAGCCGGCGCGCCAGTGTGCGCTCACTGATGCCCAGGGCCTCCGCCGCCTCGCCCCGGCGGGGGAGAACCGGACCCAATCGCGCCGCCAACCATCGCTGTATTTCCGTAACGGATGCGCTGTTCATGGCAAGGGCGGCCAGGCGAGCCTTGGTGTAACGCTTGTGCACCTGGGCCAGTTGGGGGTCTGCCTGGGGCAGGGGTTGATCCAGAAGGGCATTGTCCACCAGCACCCCGCTGAAGGCCTGCTCGAATTCAACCGGGCACTGGAACGCCGCCTGGTATCCCTGCAACGGCCCCAGCCGGGGCTGGCTGAACTGCACACGCAACGGTTCCATCCGGGTTCCTGTCACCCAATTGGCAAAACCGACAACCGCTGCCAGTACCGCCTCAATCTGGTGGGGGCTGAAGGCCAGCGTTCCTTGCCGGGGATGGTAGACCAGCCAGGTGGCTGATTCGCCGGCAAGTACCTGGAATCGCCCGCCGTCTGAAATCAGCCGCTGGAACCGTTGAACCATTTCCACCGCCTCACGCAGGGTGGCTGCGGACTGCAGCGCAAACCCCACGCCACTGATACTCATCGGAGTGAACTCGGCCCCCACCTTCAGCCCAAAGCCCGGATCGCCAGTGCAGCGCTCCGCGGCATGCCATAGCCGCGTAATATCATCGATGGGCCAGCGCTCGTGCTCGCGGGCAGCAGCAGGAATACCGGCCGTTGCAAGCAGGGTGTCGGCGCTCACAGACAGGCGTTGCGCTGCGGCAATAACGGTATTCACCCAGCCAAGGGAAACGGTGGCCTCTAATGTCAATTTTGCTGGCCTCTGAGGTCAATTTGTAAACCATGGTACCGGTATATCTTGGAATCTGACAACAGAGCTTAATCGAGTCGGATGTGTGCTATGGCCAAGGTGATTGCTTCAGATATTCTGGTGATTGGCGGGGGGCTGGCCGGTATCGTCACTGCGCTGGAAGCCCTGCGGGCCGGGAAGACCGTCACCCTGGCGGACCGGGACACCGCTGAGCGCATGGGTGGCCTGGCGCTCTGGGCTTTTGGCGGCATGATGCTGGTGGGCACACCCCTGCAAAAACGCATGAAGATTGCGGATTCCCCCGAGGTTGCCCTGGGTGACTGGCTCAGCTTTGGTGAGCTGGCCCCCGATGACGAATGGCCCCTGCAGTGGGCACGGTACTACGTTGAGCATTCCCGTTCCGAGGTTTACGACTGGCTGAGTAACGAAGGCATCAAGTTCCTGCCGGCCGTCAACTGGGTGGAGCGCGGCCGCTTCGGCGATGGCAACCGTGTGCCTCGGTATCATGTTATCTGGGGTACCGCCCGGGAGCTGGTCCGTTGTCTGTTAGAAGCACTGCATCGCGAGAACAGTGCCGGCAAGCTCACAGTTCTGCACCAGCATCAGATAGTCGCACTGGACCACGAAGGCGGAAAACTTTGCGGTGCCCTGGCGATCAACGAGGCAACCAGTGAAGAAGTCCGTCTGTCAGCGTCGGCGGTGGTGCTGGCGACCGGAGGCATCAACGGCAGCCACAAGCAATGCCGGGCCAACTGGCCGACCGCCCGCCCCCAACCAGCAAGCATGCTCAACGGCGCACATCCCTACGCGGATGGCCGCATGCATCACTGGGTTGCCGACCGTCTGGGTGGCCGGATCACCCACGCCGGGGAAATGTGGAACTATGCCGCTGGCTTCCCGCACCCGTACCCCCACTTTCCCGGCCATGGCCTGTCTACCATTCCCTGCAAGTCTGCCCTGTGGCTGAACCACCGGGGCGAGCGAATCGGCCCTGAACCCCTGGTGACCGGGTTCGATACCCACTGGCTGTGCCAGCGCGTGGCAGAACAGGAAAAACCCTGGACCTGGCACCTGCTCAACTGGCGCATCGCCGCAAAGGAATTTGCCATCTCCGGCGCCGAGCACAATGCCCGGATCCGCGACAAACAATTTCCCTTGTTCGTGAAAGAACTGCTGTTGGGCAACCACCCGCTGGTGCGTCAGATGCAGCGGGAAAGCCGCGACTTCCTGGTGGCGGACAGCCTGAATGAGCTGGCGGGCAAAATGAACGCCCTGACCTGTTCCCACGACATCGATCCCGCCACCCTCCAGGCCACCGCGGATGCCTTCGACGCCAACTTCAGTGCCGGCACGAGTCTGCATAACGACCCCCAGATCTGCATGATCCAGCACGCCCGGGAGTGGAAGCCGGACCGCCTGCGCACCTGCAAGCCGGCCCCCCTGCAAAAGCCCGGGGCCGGGCCCTACATCGCCGTTCGCATGCAACTGATCACCCGCAAAAGCCTGGGCGGTCTGCAAACCGACCTGCAAAGCCGGGTGCTCAATGCCGGGGGCGCTCCCGTGGAGGGCCTATACTGCGTGGGAGAAGCCGCCGGCTTTGGTGGCGGTGACGCTAACGGCAAACGTTCCCTTGAAGGCACTTTCCTGCCCGGCTGCATCATGACGGCCCGGGCAGCGGTGCGATCCATTGTTGCAGGAGGCTGAAGCCCATGAACCCGAAATTCGGCTACCCGGCCACTGCTGATGACTACCGAGAGAAAGCCCGCGCCCGCCTGCCGGGATTCCTGTTCGACTACCTGGACGGCGGAGCCACCAACGAGCAAACCCTCCGTGCCAACGAAACCGACTGGGCCAACATCCGCCTGCGCCAGCGGGTATTGGTCAATGTGGATAACGTGGATACCACGGCCACCCTGGCCGGGCAGCGCTGCTCCATGCCTGTGGTACTGGCGCCACTGGGGCTGGCGGGGATGATGGCCAGGCGCGGCGAGGTTCAGGCGGTACGCGCCGCCAACGCTGCGGGTATTCCTTTTACCCTGTCCACCGTGGGCATCTGCCCGGTGGAAGAGGTGCAGGCGGTGGCTACCGAGGCCGCCTGGTTTCAGCTTTACATGATTCGCGACCGCGCCCGTATCGAGGCGCTACTGGAGAAAGCCTGGGCCGCGGGTTGCCGTACCCTGGTGTTCACCGTGGATCTTCCGCAACCGGGTATGCGCCATCGCGACTTCCGCAATGGCCTGGCCAGTACCGGCCCGCGTTCCAAACTACTGAAGATCCAGCAACTACTCTCGCGCCCCAACTGGTTGTGGAATGTTGCCGTGCGCGGTGGCCCCCTCAGCTTTGGCAATCTCAGTGATGCCGTGCCGGATGCCAGCAACCTCGACGCGTTCAAGGAATGGATCGACACCCAGTTTGATCCCACGGTCACCTGGGCGGATATCGAATGGATACGCGAACACTGGCAGGGCAAGTTGCTGCTCAAAGGCATCCTCGATGTGGACGATGCCCGCCAGGCCGCAGCGGTGGGGGCAGATGGAATTGTGGTGTCCAACCACGGCGGCCGCCAGCTGGACGGCGTTGCCTCTGGCGCAGGCAAGCTGCCGGAGATTGTCGATGCCGTGGGCTCGCAGACAGAAATCCTCGTGGACGGTGGCGTTCGCAGTGGCACGGATGTGTTTCGTGCCCTGGCCCTGGGCGCCCGGGGCGTAATGATGGGTCGCCCCTGGGCATACGCACTGGCTGGCGGCGGTGAAGCCGGGCTGACCAGGCTCCTTGCAAGCTGGCAGCAGGAACTGCGGCTGGCCATGACCCTGACAGGCGTTACCCGAATTGCCGATATCGGCGCAGACCAACTCGACAGACCCCAATAACCTGAATTCCCGAAAGCTGGAGAATAACAATGACAAACGGCGCACAAGCTCTGATGAAAACCCTG
Organism: uncultured Marinobacter sp.; assembly: GCA_964521055.1. Classification (GTDB taxonomy): domain Bacteria; phylum Pseudomonadota; class Gammaproteobacteria; order Pseudomonadales; family Oleiphilaceae; genus Marinobacter. The sequence continues at coordinate 3,650 of CAZFPG010000075.1, read as the reverse complement.
GTGGATGCCGGTGTGGAAGTCTGCTTCAGCAACCCCGGCACCAGTGAAATGCACTTTGTGGCCGCCCTGGACGACGAACCCCGGATGCGTGCCGTGCTTGCCCTGTTCGAAGGCGTGGCCACCGGCGCGGCGGATGGTTATGCTCGCATGGCCGACAAGCCCGCCGCCACGTTGCTGCACCTGGGATGCGGGCTGGGCAACGGGCTGGCGAATCTGCACAACGCCCGCAAGGGCAAGGTTCCAGTGCTGAACATCGTTGGCGACCACGCTACCTATCACGTGAAGTTCGACGCCCAGTTGCAGTCCGATATCGAGACCGTCGCCCGCAACGTATCCCCGGGTTTTGTCCGCACCGCCACCAGTACGGAAACCCTGTGCCAGGATGCCGCCGAAGCCATTGCTGCTGCGCGCACCGCTCCTGGCCAGGTTGCTACCCTGATCCTGCCGGCAGACGTGTCCTGGGGGGAAGGAGGTGTACCCAGCGCGCCTCTGGCACCGCCCAAACCGGCAGTGGCAGACGATGCTACCGTCAACGCAATCGCCGAAGCCATCCGCTCCGGCAAGAAAACCGCACTATTGATGGGAGGGCGCTCGCTACGGGAACCCAGCCTGCTGGCTGCGGCGAAGCTTGCCGCCCACAGCGGGGTCGTTCTGATGTCGGAGACCTTCCCGACCCGCATGGAGCGGGGTGCCGGCCTGCCGCCCGTCGAGCGCCTGGCATACCTGGCAGAACTGGCGACGGTGCAGCTGACGGATGTCGAGCATCTCATCCTGGTGGACGCCAAGGCGCCGGTTTCCTTCTTCGCCTATCCCGGCAAACAAAGCTACCTGGTGCCCGATACCTGCAAGGTTCACACCCTGGTGGCGCCGGAGCAGGACATTACCGGCAGCCTCAACAAGCTCAACGAAGCACTCGGGGCAGGCAATGCCGAACCGAAACTGCAGCCCGCCAAAAGACCCGGCCGGCCAAGGGGAAAACTCACTGCGGAAAAAGTCTGCAAAGCGGTAGGCCACCTGATGCCGGATAATGCCGTCATTGTGGATGAAGGCATCACCTCCAGCCTGATGCTCTCGGTTATGACGGAAGGCGCACCGAGACACGACCTCATCACCCTCACCGGTGGCGCCATCGGTCAGGGCCTGCCCAATGCCGTTGGTGCCGCTGTTGCCTGCCCGGACAGGCCGGTACTGGCGCTGATCGGCGACGGCACGGCCATGTACACCTTCCAGGCCCTGTGGACCATGGCCCGTGAACAGCTCAACATCACCACCATCATCTTCAACAACGCCTCTTACTCGGTGCTGAACATTGAGCTGGAAAGGGTCGGAGCGGAAGAAGCCGGCACCAAGGCCAAGTCCCAACTGGACCTGCGCGGGCCGGTGCTCAACTTCGCTGAAATGGCCCAGGGCATGGGGGTGCACGCCGTGAGAGTCGATACCGCTGAGGACATGAACAAATCCCTGGAATACGCCCTGGGCATGCCGGGGCCACACCTGATTGAAGTGATGATTCCCGAGTCACTGAGTGGCGTGAAACGCCGGATACTGCCATGGATGCTGAGGGCGCTGCCAAGCCTGCCGTTGTCGGTGACCAAGGCCCTCAAGCGGAAGCTGGCGCCGTGAATTTACGGCGATAGCTTCCCGGCGTAACACGTGCGACCCGCTTGAACAGGCGGCGGAAGGCCGCCGCGTCCTGGTAGCCTACATCCCAGGCGATCTGGTCGACGGGTGCCGCTGTCTGTTCCAGCCGCCGCTTTGCTTCTTCAATACGAAGCATCTGTACATAGGCAATGGGTGAATAGCCGGTGGCCTTCTTGAAGCGGCGCTCGAAGGCCCTGGGCGAGATCCCCGATCGATGTGCCATCGCTGCAACCGGGCTGGGCTGTGGGAAATGCTCGGCCAGCCATTGCTGCAGGCCGAGCACAAGAGAATCGCCATGTTGCATTCGGGGCATGAAGGGCAGGTAGGGGGCCTGCCCTTCCGCGTGCCGTTCCAGAAGCTCGAAGCGAGCCATCGCCTGGGAAGCAACGGGACTGACAAACCGCCCGATCAGATAAAGCACCAGATCCTGCCACGACGCGGCCCCTCCCGACATCACGAATTCCTCCCGCTCACCCGCCGTGACCAGCACTTCGTTCAGGCACAGTTCGATTTCCGGAAAGCGTTGCTCAAAACCCGCAGCGAATGCCCAGTGCGTAGTGGCCTGTCGGCCATTGAGCAGGCCGGTTTCTGCCAACAGGACAAGACCGGTGCAGGCTGAGCACAACAGCGCTCCCTGACCATGCATACGCCTCAGCCAGTCCACAAGTTCCGGCTGCTGGCCCGTCTGCCAGCGTTCTTCGACCGCCATGTTCGGAACAATGACGATATCGGTTTTTTCAACCTCCCGGACACGTCGATGAACAGGAATGGGCAGGCCGCTCGCTGACGCCATGTTGCCGTGTGTGGAGCCCACAATCTCCACCTGGAACGGAGGTGTAGCCGGTACCCCGTCACTGAAGTTTGCCACCACCGGAAACGCCGTCAGCACTTCGTACAGACCAGCGATGGGCATGGAAAGGGTTTCGGGAACGGCAACCAGGCTCACATGAAACGGAGAATTCTCAACCATTGGGGCATCTCGCGACGGAAATGGACCGATAGGGGCAACTTTCGCACTTCCGTGTGCCTGCCTCAACACACAAGAATGGGATTGTCAGAGCACAACGTGAAGTGGGTGGAGAAACTGGAGGAAAACACCATGCCCGGGATCAACGAGGAAAAGCTGAACGCGTTCGTTCAGCAGGCAGTTGGTGACCTGGCCGCCGGTTTTGGCGGTGTGATGGTCAGTCTTGGCCATAAATGCGGCCTCTACAAAGCACTGCACGGCGCCGGGCCGCTCACGGCCCGCGGGCTTGCCGAACGTGCCGGATGCGCGGAACGTTACGTGCGGGAATGGCTCAACAGCCAGGCCGCCGGAGGCTATGTAATATATCACTCAGCAGAAGACAGTTATGAACTGCCCGAGGAACATGCCATGGTGCTGGCTGATGAAAACAGCCCTGTGTTCATCCCCCCTGCCTGGGAAGTGCCCGCCTCGGTCTGGTTTGACGAAGACAGGCTGGTGAGCGCCTTCCACACCGGCGAGGGCATGGCCTGGGGTGAGCACCACCACCGTCTGTTCTGTGGCAATGCTGCATTCTTTCGGGCTCCCTACAGGGCCAATCTCGTGGCCAACTGGTTGCCCGCCCTCGATGGCGTTGTCGAAAAACTCAGGGCCGGCGCCGTGGTAGCCGATGTCGGCTGCGGCCACGGCTATTCCACGGCCATCATGGCCGAGGCCTTTCCCGAATCCTGCTTTGTCGGATTTGACCCCCACACCGAGTCTGTTGAAGCTGCCCGGGACAACGCACGAAAAGCCGGCGTTGCCGAACGGGTGCGCTTCGAAACCGCCACCGCCAAGACATTTCCGGGAGACAAGTACGACCTGATCTGTTTCTTCGATTGCCTGCACGACCTGGGCGACCCTCTCGGTGCTGCACGTCATGCCCGCGAGAGGCTGTCGGAGGACGGTACGGTCATGCTGGTTGAGCCGTTCGCCCATGACCGTCTGGAAGACAACCTCAACACCATCGGCCACCTGTTCTACTGTGGCTCCACAACCATCTGCT
>CAZFPG010000074.1:0-11764 GCA_964521055.1 uncultured Marinobacter sp. | reverse complement strand
GGAAAGCGAAGGCCGCCAGACCGAAGACCACGAGACCCAGTGCGCCAGCGGCGTAACGGTGAATCATCTCCGGCCAGCCCTTCTCCACATCAACCGGCGTTTCCGGGAACCTTGCATTGGCGACGGCCATCCGCGCTTCGTCCTGGGGTACGGTCAGGAATCCATAGCAACCGGGCCAGTCAGGGCAGCCAAGGCCGGCGTCCACAAGCCGGGTCCAGGCGCCCAGCATGATAACCACGACCGCCAGCAAGCTTGCCAGGAGGGACCAGCGCGCCAGTATGCGGGCGTGGCGGGATGGGTTATTCGGTATTTCTTTCAACGATGGATCTCCCGGCAATAATAACTAGCCAATCTGCGACAGCTTCAGCAGATGCTTCAGGTCTTTCAACATGTCCTTGCCGGAGTGCTCGGTACCATAGTGCATGATGACATTACCAAAAGGGTCCACCAGCAGGATACGGGGCTCCCGATCAGGGCTGATGCCAGCTGGCCATTGGGGCGAATCATTGCCGGAGATGCTCAGGCGCTCCATGGACCGATATTCATCATCCCAGCGAGCAGAAAGATCTCCCGACACAGAGCCCAGCCAGGCAGACCGGTTAACCCGGTTGGCATTCTTACCCAGGGCGATATTGACCTGGCGGGCGCGGTACAGGAGCTCTTCGCAATTGGAGCCACAGTCACCGGAGACCACCACCATCATCCATTCCGGATCAGCGGCCTCGGGGCCGAAACGATCAGCGAGCGGCTTGCCGTTGGCGCCTTCCAGCTGCATCTGGCCCAGGGGGGCCGGGGGCTGGATCAATTCGCCGTTGTTGCTGTGACCCGTCGGGTTAAGCCAACCAGTGTAGTACATGATGGTTGCAAAAATCATCGGGCCAAAGCCAATGGCAAAGAGCAAAAGTGCTGTTCGCCTGCCACGGCGGACCTTTTCCGGGGAAACCGCATCTTCCTGGTCGTTCTGGTCCATTTTCTCAGCCGTTGTCATTGTCGTCGTTGGCTCCTGTTTTGCGATAACTCGCTACCACCGTCAATATAACCAGTGCCGCAGCCAGTGAAAACCATTGAAATGCATATCCGTAATGGGTCTGCGGCCCCATCGTGTCCGGAGCCCAGTCTGCACGATAGGCGCCGGGCTGTTCAGGACCGGAAAGCCTGAGCACAAATCCGGCTGCATCTTCCTCCATGTCCCTGGCCTGCTGATGCGACAGTGCCTGCGTACGCCTGGGCCAGCCACCATTGCCCCGGGAACTGTCCTTGAGCACCGGCGGCTCCGGGAATTCACTCAGGCGTCCCTGCAAACGGACTTCGCCGTCTGGCCGGCTGATTTCCGGAAGTTCATCCCTTCTCCTTGGCGCCTGCAGCCAACCACGGTTCACTACCACCGGGCGGCCTTCATCGGGATAGAACAAGGTGAGTACCTCGTAACCGGGAGCGCCATCCCGGGTCCGGTTATCCAGCAACCATGACGCTTCCCCGTAATACCCGGAAACGGTGACCGGTTCACCCGCTTCCAGGCCCGAAGCCTGTTGCTCTACCCAGCTCAGGCTGCCAGCTTCCTGTTGCCACTGCGCCAGTTGCGACTTCTTTTCCTGTGCCCGCTCCAGTTGCCACACGCCGAGCCCGATCAACAGGGGCAGGAACAGCCCGGCAAACACCATAAGCCGCCAATCAAAGTGCCATTTCCGGCGGGCTTGATCAGCCGGATCAGACATGCTCTGCTATAGTGGTTGCTTGACCAATATCCCCGTAAACAGGATTTTTCATGCTGAAGTTTCTCATTGTCGTACTTATGCTGGCGGTTCTGGTGAGCCTGTTCAGCGGGCTGTTCTTCCTGATCCGGGATGGCGGGAAAACGAACCGTGTCCTGAATTCCCTGGCATTGCGGGTCGCACTGAGCGTTATGCTGCTGGCCGTCATTCTGATTTCGGTATGGCAAGGGGGCCTGACCCTGAATCCGACCCCCTGATCACTCCTGATTGCTTCTGCTCACTGCATTCAGATCACATAGACAAATACGAAGAGTCCGAGCCAGACCACGTCCACAAAGTGCCAGTACCAGGACGTGGCTTCAAACCCGAAGTGATTGTCTCCCGTGAAGTGGCCCTTCTGTATGCGTATCAACATGATAACCAGCATCAGGGTACCCAGTATCACGTGGGCGCCGTGGAAACCGGTCAGCATGAAGAAAGTACTGCCATAGATACCTGAACCCAGTGTCAGGTTCAGATCCTGGTAGGCATGAACGTATTCATAACCCTGGACACAAACGAAAACCAGCGCCAGCGCGATGGTGGCAGCGAGCCAGGTCTTGACCTTTTTGCGGTTGTCTTCCTTCAGTGCATGGTGGGCAACCGTGACCGTGAAGGACGACGTGACCAGCAGAATGGTGTTGATCAGCGGCAGCCCCCAGGGTCCGATAACACCTTCTGGCGGCGGATAGGCCTCGGGGTTGGGGGTGTTGATGAGTGGCCACGTGGCCTGGAAGCCTTCCCACAGCATGTTGGAGCTGCCGCGATCACCTTCACCACCGAGCCAGGGCAAGGCAAAGACCCGGGTATAGAACAAGGCGCCGAAAAAGGCGGCGAAAAACATCACTTCCGAGAAAATGAACCAACTCATCCCCCAGCGGAAAGAGCGATCCATTTGTGGGCTGTACAATCCCGACCGGCTCTCCTTGATAACAGCGCCGAACCATCCGAACAGCATATAGATCATGATGGCGGCGCCAACAAAGAACATCCACCAGGAACCGGTGGTACTTTCCCCCTGGTTGCCGTTCACCATAATAGAAGCAACGCCGTAGAGGGTAACCCCCAGGCCCACCGTGGCCACAATAGGCCACTTGCTCTGTTCTGGAACGTAATACGTCTGGTTTTCCGCCATGACAATCTCCGATGGCTTATCCGTTATCGTTTATTATTTTCCCGGCCGCTCACTTCACTTCCGGCGGGGTGGAGAAAGTGTGGTAAGGCGCCGGTGAGGGCACAGTCCACTCAAGACCTTCCGCTCCATCCCAGGGATTGGCAGCAGCCTTCTCACCACCTTTCACACACTTGACCACGATCACCAGGAACAGGATCTGAGTAGCGCCAAACATGAAGGCACCGATACTGGACACCATGTTGAAGTCGGCAAACTGCAGTGCGTAGTCCGGAATACGGCGTGGCATACCCGCCAGCCCAAGGAAATGCATGGGGAAGAAGGCCAGGTTCATGCCAATGAAAGACAGCCAGAAATGGGTTTTTGCCAGGGTTTCATCGTACATGTGCCCTGTCCACTTGGGCAGCCAGAAGTAGGCCGAGGCAAAGATACCGAAGATGGCACCCGGCACCAGTACATAGTGGAAGTGGGCAACCACGAAGTAGGTGTCATGGTACTGGAAGTCGGCCGGTGCAATGGCAAGCATCAGGCCGGAGAAACCACCGATGGTGAACAGGATGACGAAGGCCACCGCAAAGAGCATCGGAGCCTCGAACGTCAGCGAACCACGGAACATGGTGGCCACCCAGTTGAAGACCTTCACCCCGGTGGGCACCGCAATCAGCATGGTTGCATACATGAAGAACAGCTGGCCGGCGATGGGAATGCCCACAGTGAACATGTGGTGCGCCCAGACCACGAACGACAGCAGGGCGATGGCACCCACTGCGTAAACCATCGAGGCATAGCCAAACAAAGGTTTGCGGGAGAACGCAGGGATAATGTGGGACACAGCGCCGAAGGCCGGCAGGATCATGATGTACACCTCGGGGTGCCCGAAGAACCAGAACACATGCTGGAACAGCACCGGGTCGCCGCCACCGGAGGCATCAAAGAAGCTGGTGCCGAAGTTGATGTCCATCAGCATCATGGTGACCACGCCAGCCAGAACCGGCATAACCGCGATCAGCAGGAAAGCGGTGATCAGCCAGGTCCATACGAACAGGGGCATTTTCATCAGGGTCATGCCTGGTGCCCGCATGTTCAGGATCGTGGCAATAACGTTAATGGCACCCATGATCGACGACACACCCATGATGTGAACGGCGAAGATGAAGAAAGTCGTACTTGGTGGGCCATACGTCGTCGAGAGCGGCGCGTAGAAGGTCCAGCCGAAGTTTGGAGCCCCGCCCTGCATGAACAGGGTGGATACCAGGATCAGGAAAGCACAGGGCAGGAGCCAGAAGCTCCAGTTGTTCATCCGTGGCAGTGCCATATCCGGGGCACCCACCATCAGCGGTATCATCCAGTTGGCCAGGCCAACAAAGGCTGGCATAACCGCACCAAACACCATGATCAGACCGTGCATGGTCGTCATCTGGTTGAAGAATTCCGGCTCCACGATCTGCAGGCCAGGCTGGAACAGCTCGGCCCGGATAACCATGGCCATGGCCCCGCCAAGCAGGAACATGGTGAAACTGAATATCAGGTACATGGACCCGATATCCTTGTGATTGGTCGTCAGCAGCCACCGTGTAAAGCCCTTGGCAGGGCCGTGGTGATGATCGTCCTGGGCGTGGGTATCTGCAACCGCACTCATGAAAAACCCCCGTTACCGCCTTGTTGTTCTGGCTGGTGATGTCATTAGTCTGGCGAAATTGGACGGGGCGGGGTAGACACGTTGCTCCACCGCCGCCCGGTTAATCATTCCTGGTTCTTGTACTCGAAGACTTCTTTCGGCGTAATCATCTCGCCGGTATCGTTACCCCAGGCGTTACGCTCATAGGTGATAACCGCTGCAAGATCCACCTCGTTAAGCTGGTCGCCAAAAGCCTGCATTGCAGTTCCGGAAACACCATTCACCACAACGTCCAGGTGACCGTCCATATCTTCCAGAACCATCTGGCTGCCTTTCAACGCCGGGAATGCCGGAGGTGCGCCACTGCCGTCCTCCTGGTGACAGGACGCACAGGCACTGGCATACGCCGTCTCACCACGCTCCATCAGCTCGTCCATAGTCCAGTCTTTCTCGGTCAGCTCGCGCTCGCGCTGCGCCGCTTCCTTCTGTTCAGCGACCCATTCATCGTACTCGTCCTGGGGCACAGCCTTGACCACCACCGGCATGAAGCCGTGGTCCTTGCCACAGAGTTCAGTGCACTGACCGCGGTAGATGCCCGGCTCATCGACGCGGGTCCAGGTCTCATTGATAAAACCGGGGATTGCGTCTTTCTTGACACCAAACGCGGGCACCCACCAGGAGTGGATTACATCGTTCGCTGTCACCAACAGACGGACCTTGGCGCCGACCGGAACAACCATGGGGTTGTCCACATCCAGCAGGTAGTTCTCGGTCTTTCTCGTGCGGTTGTAGATTTCATCCCGGCTGGTGGACATGGTTGAGAAATATCCGAACTCCTCGTCGATATAGTCGTATTTCCAGCGCCACTGGTAACCGGTGACCTTGATATCGACATCGGCCTCGCTGGTGTCATACATATCGACAAGCGTGGCTGTAGCCGGAATGGCCATAACCACCAGAATAACCAGGGGAATGATGGTCCAGAGAACCTCGACGAGTGTGTTCTCATGGAAGTTGGCCGGTTTGCGACCGGGCGATTTGCGGTGGGCAAATATTGACCAGAACATGACCCCGAAGACCACGATGCCGATGACGACACAGATCCAGAGAATGGTCATGTGAAGGCTAAAAATCTCGTTACTGGTACCGGTGACCCCGGGACTCATGTTCAGCGTCCAGTCCGCCATGGACAACGCTGGCGTCATAAGTCCGCCCAAGAGGACACCTGCCCGCTTAGCGTGCACGCGCATAATACTGTGTCTCCACAGAGTGTTATTCTTGTCGGATTTTGCGTCTAATCCCTCCGTTCCGGCTAGTGCTCGCACACACTATTCGGGCAAGAGTGGAAGTCTGCTATGGATAATTCACGCATAAGTATAGACACAGATCAAAAAAATGCGAAAGTCCGAGTAGCTATTTATCGACTAAAGAAGGAATTTTTTCCATTTCCACCGATTCATCACCAAAGCTGACCACAACCGATCGCAGGTTGTGGGCATTGGCCTGGCCACTGATGCTGACAAACCTCACTGTTCCGCTCCTGGGACTGGTGGATACCGCTGTGCTCGGGCACCTCGACACCCCGGAATACCTGGGCGCCGTGGCCGTGGGGGCCAACCTGTTCAGCATTCTGTACTGGACTTTCGGTTTCATGCGCATGGGCACAACCGGTCTTGCCGCCCAGGCCTGGGGTAAAAGGGATGAATTTGCCCAGATCGCGCTGCTGTTGCGCTCGGTACTGTTGGCCACCGGCATCGGCCTGTTGCTGATCCTGTTCCACCAGCCGCTGATCCGGGTGGGGCTTGAGCTGATGAACCCCAGCGAGCGTGTTGCAACCCTGGCCGCGGAATACGCCAGCATCCGCATCTGGAGTGCCCCGGCCGTGCTCTGCCAGTACACCCTGGTGGGCTGGCTGATCGGGACCCAGCTGCCCAGGGGGCCAATGGTAATGCTGATTGTGGCGAACGGGCTGAACATCCTTCTGGACATCCTGTTCGTCAACGGTTTCGGCTGGAACAGCCGGGGCGTGGCCATGGCGACCGTGTTGGCCGAATACTCCGCAGCGGCTATCGGTTTCCGCATGGTTCTGCTGCGGATGCCGGCAGGCCAGGGCTTCAGCCGAAAACTGTTCGGCCAGTTGCAGGACTACCTGAAAATACTGCGGGTTAACCGCTACATCATGGTGCGCACGATTGCCCTGCTTCTGGTGCTGGCGTTTTTTACCGCCCAGGGGGCAAGGCAGGGCGACACCATCCTGGCCGCCAATGCCGTGCTGATCACTTTTCTGCTGGTGATTTCAAACGGCCTGGATGGCTTTGCCAATGCCGCCGAAGCGCTGATTGGCGAGGCTGTCGGCAAAAGCAGCCGCCGTCAATTCCGCCAGGTGTTCCGGGTGGCTTTCCGTTGGTCCCTCTGGGGGTCGATACTGTTTACGGCAGCCTTCGTGCTCGGTGGACGCTTCCTGATCAGCCTGCTCACCGGAATTGACGAAGTGCGCACCACCGCATGGCTCTATTTGCCCTGGCTGTGGATGCTGCCCCTGGCATCAGTCTGGGGATTTCTGTTGGATGGCGTTTTTATCGGCGCCACCCGCACCCGGGACATGCAGAACACAATGCTGCTCTCTGCACTGGCGGTGTTTCTGCCGGTCTGGTGGCTGACCACCGGCTGGGGCAACCATGGGCTCTGGTTCTCCCTGATCTGCCTGATGCTGGCTCGTGCCGCCACCATGGGATTGCTTTTTCTCAGCCATTCGCGACACGATCGCTGGTTTTCGGAACAATAAAAGGAGGGCAGTGTTTTCTGGCGAACATCCTGTTCAGGTTTTAATGCGCGCGCCGCAGCAGCCTGTCAAAACTCGTCTACACTTGTGGAAAAGGCAGGCATGTTGCGGTGGCCAGCCGCTTCCCAGTGCCTCTGATGACCCCCATGCGAATAACGGGAGGCGCCTTGCGACCCCATTCCGTTCAGAGACCGGCATCTCCTGAAATGACACCTAAGGTTGTTCTAGACATCATTGATCAGGCACGCAGGCAGGAAGCCCGCTCCGGCACCTTTCTTGAGCAGATGCGGGAGAGGGCGGCGTCTTTGCCTGCCACAATCATGATCGAGGGTTATCAACCTGCCACCTGCCTGTTCCAGTTTGCCATCGAATACATTGAAATGGCCCCGCGGCTGATCGAATGCGTGGAAGCCTGTGCAAAGGAAGCCGGCAATGCAGAGCTGTTTGCACCCTTCGTCAATGCCGCTATCGGCTACTTTACCCAGCCCTCCGTGCTACTGGTGCGTTACGATGGCCTTGACGGGCTGCTTATCCGGGCCTACCTATGCCACCGCCTGATGGAGGAAATGTACGAGAACAATCGCTCCACCCGCGCCAGCGAGCTGGTGGATGTGGAGGCTACCCGGGCCAACCTGCTGGCCCATCAACTAATCGGCGAACCCTTCGCCAATGAGCTGGACCATTCAATCACCGTTACCGTGCTGCAGATTGCCGGCACACCGGATTATTACGAACTGAACCTGGCTCCGTTCGTCGAACAGACACGGAATGCTGCATGGGACTGGATGAAACACTACTGGGAAAACCTGCTGGTTCGCAATCACATTCGCCTCTCACTGGGTACCGGCCTGTAACTTTGAGCCTGGCCACAAACCGTTTAAGCTTGCCCGCTTATCCGTAATCCTTACCTGATGGGAGACTCACGTTGCTGGAAAATGCTGATCTGGGAAAACTGATTGTTCGCCTCACCCTTGGTGGCCTGCTGCTGTTCCATGGCATCGCCAAACTGTTCCACGGGGTAGGTTTTATTGAAGGCCAGCTGGCCAGCCATGGTATTCCGGCGTTCTTTGCCTGGGGCGTGTTCATCGGGGAGTTACTGGCACCGCTGATGGTCATCCTTGGCTATCAGACCCGTATTGGAGCATTGCTGATTGTCTTCAACATGCTGGTGGCCATTGCCCTGGTGCACAGCCACGAATTGATGGCGCTGAGCAGCAATGGCGGCTGGGCACTGGAATTACAGGGCTTCTTCCTGTTTATCGCGATTGCCGTGATTTTCCTGGGGCCAGGGCGCTATAAGCTCAAGAACTGAATCAGGAGCCCGAAATGGCCTGGGCACCGCTGTCCCGGAATACCATCACCCGGTTACGACCGGCGTTCTTGGCCGCGTAGAGGGCCTCGTCGGCTCGGCCAATGAGGTCCGAAGGGCGGTTTCCCGGGCCGGGGGTGATGGTCGCGACACCTACGCTGACCGACAGGTTCACCGGGCCGGTGTGATCACCCACATCAACCGGGGTTTCTGAAACCGTCACTCGCAAACGTTCTGCCACACTGACGGCGCCTGCTTCCGGGGTGGCGGGAAGCAGCACGCTGAATTCCTCACCGCCGTATCGCGCCAGCAAATCCCCTGATCGCTGTATTTCATTGGCACAAACCCGGGCAACGCTGACCAGGCAGTCATCGCCTGCCAGGTGGCCAAGGTCATCGTTGACTCGTTTGAAATGATCAATATCCAGCAGTACCAGGCTGAGAGGGTGACCCTGTCTCAGGGCACGGTTCCACTCGGTTTCCAGTTTCTCATCGAACCGGCGGCGGTTGGCCACCTGAGTCAGGCCGTCGGTGATGGAGACGGCCTTGAGCTGTTCATTAACCTGCTCCAGCTTTTCGGTGCGTTCCTGTACCCGGGCTTCCAGCGTCTGGTTCGCCTGGCGCTGAATGTCCAACGCATGATCCTGGGCCTCTATTCTGCGCTGACGTTCCAGATTGATACGATAGGCCAGGGCAAAAGACAGCAGGATCACTTCCAGCGCAACGCCGATCTGCGGTGCCATCTCCGTTAACGGACTGGTGGGAATAAGGCCGATCTTGCTGGTAGCCATCACCAGATGACCCAGCAGTAACGGGGCCCATGCCACAACATAGAAACCGGCAAGCACCTGCCCCCGGTACCAGACAACCAGGCCAATCAGCCAGGTCAGCGGAGTAATGACCGCTGCCACTACACTGATAATAACTGTTGCGCTTTGGTAACTACCGAAAATACCGTAGACAAAACACCCCACGCTGAGCAGAACGATCAACTGCAGCAAACGGTAGGAAACCGGACTGTATCGCCGCACCGCCAGAAAACTGAGGGTGAACATGGCGGCAAAAAAGATATTGGCAGCGATGGCAGGTGCGGTGAAATACCGGTTCATAATCGGCATGTCCGGCCACAACCACTGGAACACCAGGCCATTGAAATTAAGCAGCACCATTGCCGAGGCGACAACGGTCAGCACGTACCACAAGTACGCCAGGTGCCTGACAGTCACGAAAACAAACAGGTTGTATAGGGCCATGGCAATCATGATGCCCAGGAACAGGGCCTGCCAGCCGTAATCCAGCTGTTCACCAACCAGAAAGTCCGCTGAGGGAATGACCCGCACGGGTATCTGCACCGAGCCCTCGGTACGAACACGGATGTACGCTGTGACAGGCTCGGTATTGGACGGAACGAGGAAGACAAAATCCCGGTGATGGATAGGGCGCGAGTCAAATACGTGTCGGTCACCGGTGGTGTGGCGCTCTACCTCTTCGCCATCGACAAACCAGTAGACACGGACATCGTCCAGCAAGGGATAACCGATTTCCAGCAACCGGTTGGCCGGCTCTGCTGGTACTTCAACCCGAAGCCAGAAACTGTTGTCGCTGAAACCGAAACTCAGGGTTTCACCGCTGGCCTTTGAACGCCATTGCGATTCCGGCATCGTGCGGATATCGTCGATGCCGGTTTCCGGTTCGTGGGCTTCGAACCAGGAGACGGTAGCGCCTTGCGCAAATGCCGGGGCCGGCACCAGTAACATTGCCAGCAGCAGGAACGACACCAATTGGCTAGCACCCGAAAATTTCATAATGGCCGTTTTACCCGGAACCAGAGAACTCGACTAAACTGACGAGGCTGACGCTTCCCTGCAGGTTTACCACAAGTCTAGACCCATACCGGAAGCACGTCCGCCTCGCCAACAATACGTAGCCGTTCGCTACGCGTGGAGAAGCATACAATGACTGACAGGAAACCGGAACTCCGCCCCGGCCGATACCGCCACTACAAGGGCATGGACTACGAAGTCATTGGAGTGGCCCGGCACAGCGAAACCGAAGAGCAGATGGTGGTCTACCGCTGCCTGTACGGTGATTACAGCCTGTGGGTACGGCCGCTGGCCATGTTCCGGGAAACCGTGGAAGTGGCTGGCGAGCAAGTGCCGCGGTTTGCCTATGTGGGCGACGAATAACGGCAATTACGGTTTTGACTGCAGCGGTGGTTTCCGGCACATTAGCGCGCTTTCCTGAAGTGCCTTCTGTTTAAGGGCGCTGAAAGCCATCCCCGAAATCCCGGAGTTTGCCATGAATGCCGTTGTTGCTGCGGTAGTGATCATGCTCGTGCTGAGCTTGTGCCGCATCCACGTTGTTGTTGCCCTGATCATCGGCGCCATTGCCGGCGGCCTGATCAGTGGCCTGTCACTGGACGCCACCATTGCCGCGTTCAACGAAGGCCTCGGCGGCGGTGCTACTGTCGCCCTGTCCTATGCCACTTTGGGCGCGTTCGCCGTCGCCATTGGCAAATCCGGTCTCGCCCATGCCCTGGCCGACAAGGCCCTGGGTCTGGTGGGCCAACAGGACGACGGCAAGGCTGCCGGCGGTATCCGCCTGCTGATCATTGGCCTGCTGCTGGCCATCGCCATGTCATCCCAGAACATCCTGCCGATCCACATTGCCTTCATCCCGCTGGTGGTGCCGCCACTGCTGTACGTGATGGCAAAGCTGGACATGGACCGCCGCCTGGTGGCCTGCGTGCTCACCTTCGGCCTGATTACCCCGTACATGTTCCTGCCGGTGGGCTTTGGCGGCATCTACCTGAATGAAATCCTGCTGGCCAACGTGGGCGAGAACGGCATCGACGCCACCGGCCTCAACGTCATGTCCGCCATGGCCCTGCCGGCCCTGGGCATGCTTTGCGGCCTGCTGGTTGCAGTATTCTTCAGCTACCGCGGAAAGCGGCACTACAACCTGGACGCCATCGCCCGCACTGAACGGGTGGATGTGAAATACAACGGCGGAACCCTGTTCATGGCCCTGGTCGCCATTGTGGCGGCCTTTGTTGTTCAGCTGTGGCTGGGCTCAATGATTCTCGGGGCGCTGGCGGGTTTCGTGCTGTTCAACCTGTCCGGCGTGGTGAAGTGGAAAGAGGCCGATGACCTGTTCACTGAAGGCATGAAAAT
>CAZFPG010000073.1:0-11802 GCA_964521055.1 uncultured Marinobacter sp. | reverse complement strand
CCCGGTTTCTGGCAAATGGCATGGCCTTCGCCGCACCCAGGCCCAGGTTGCGTAGCAGGTGCAGCGGCGGTGTGCGGTTGCTGAACAGATGGTAGAACACGTCCATCGCCAGCATCATACGGCGGTTGGCGGGGCGGCGCTGTTGTTCGTACTCTGCCAGGCGTGCCGGTGTCGCCAGGTCAACGCCGGCACGCCTGGCCTCGCGCAGGACTGACTGCAGGCAGCAGGCGTCCTGGAAGCCCAGGTTTACACCCTGGCCTGCCAGCGGGTTGATGGTGTGGGCGGCGTCGCCTACCAGTACTACGCGGTTGTTCACGTAGGTTTTGGCGTGCTGGCGGGCAATCGGAAAGCTGGCTTTGGCGTCAATGTGGGTCAACAGAGGCAGTTCCGGTGGGAAAGCGTTCTGTATTTCCGCCATCAGCGTACTGTTGTCCAGTGACTTGAGGCGCGCCAGTTCTTCCGGGGAGTCGTACCATACCAGTGAGGCCCAGCTTTCACCCTTGCCCGCTGAATGCAGCGGCAGGAAGGCCCTGGGGCCGCTGGGGTAGAAACCCTGCCAGGTGATGTCCTGAACCGGGCCCTGGTAGCGTACGGAAACAACCATGGCCTGTTGCTGGTATTGTTCCCGGGTAACGCCGATGCAGGCCAGGCCGCGGACGCCGGAACTGGCGCCATCAGCGCCTACCACAAGGTCGCCCGTCAGCTCGGTACCATCGTCCAGTGTCACAGCCGCTGTGGCGTCGCTGTTGCTGAGGCTGGTAACGGCATGGCCGGCAAACAGGGTGACGGCAGGTTGTGCCGCAGCGCAGTTCCAGAGCGCCTGCTGGGTAACGCGGTTCTCCACAATGTGGCCCAGATGGCTGGCAGACAGGTTGCGGGCGTCAAAAACCACCTCGGCGATCTTGCGGGGCAGTACGTTGCTCAATGGGTGGTCTGCCTCATCCCAAACCGCCAGGCGGGTATAGGGCGTGGCACGCATGGCAAGGATGTCCGGCCAGGCGCCGAGTTCGGTGAGGTAACGTTCGCTCCCTGCACTGAGGGCGGATACCCGGATATCGGGCGGTTGTGAGGCATCAAAGGAGGGGGCAGCCCCCTGATCCACAAGGCCAACGCGAAAGCCGCTGCGGCCAAGACCGGTGGCAAGGGCGGTGCCGACCATGCCGGCACCAACAATAACAACATCAAAGGCTTGGGTCATAACGGGTTCCTGTCTGATACGCCCAGTTTACGCGAAGGGCGCGTTCAGACAAGCAGCCCCGACCAAGCCAGAACGGGTTTGCGCTGTCAGTAACCCGCGATGTTGGCAGTGGGGCTGTCTGTCAGTGACTCTGCCCTGCGGGCGCGGCCCTTGAGCCAGGCAGGCTTCTGGGCTCCCGGCTTGACGAAGCCCTGTTCCAGAACCATGGGGCGAACCAGGTTCAGGAAATCCTCTGTTTTCATATGAATGGACTCGGTATGGCTACCGGCCGCAAAGGCCAGTTCGGGTTGTCGGGTTAACGCTTCGGCGCAGTACACTGACATGTCAAAAAGGTTGCCGAACGGTGGCATGGCGCCCACTTCGCACTTCGGGAAGCGGTCCTGGAATTCCTGTTCGTCTGCCAGGTCAACAAAGTCGGTATCGAGGATATGGGTCAGCCGGTCCCAGCGGATGCGCCAGGTGGCTGGCATGACCAGCATGGCCATTTTGCCGTCCAGTTCGATAATCACGGTTTTTACCACCCGGTCACCGGCGATCTTGACGTGGTGGGCCAGCTCCTGGGCCGTAAATGCGGGGGGGTGAGACAGGCACATGTATTCCACGCCTGCCTTGTCGAGGTGTTCCTTCAACTGCTGTACCGGCATAGTGACAACCTCCTACCAGCAATGACAGCGGTACTGGAGCCGGTGGGTTCTGCAAGCACCGGTTCCGGTGGCCTGGCACCGGCGCCCTTGTTGCAGGCGCCACTGCCATTATTGGTCAGCTTAGTTGAGGTTGTACAGAATGCGAGTTACAGAGTGTGTTGTTGAGATACTGATCACTCGGTTTTGTAGACATGGACATCCCGCTGAGGGAACGGAATAGTGATTCCCTCGGCATCAAAGGCTTTCTTCACTTTTTCATGCATGTCCCAGTAGTAGGGCCAGAGGTCATCGGTGGCCACCCAGGCACGGAACATCAGATCCACCGAGTTATCGCCCAGGCCGCCGACGCAAATGCGTGGTTCGGGATCTTTCAGGGAACGCTCATCCTCGTCGAACAGACGCTTGAGAATGGCTTTTGCCTTGTCGATGTCGTCGTCGTAGTGAATGCCGAAGGTCATGTCACAGCGGCGCTTCTCGTAGATGCTGACATTCACCAGGGTGGCATTGGACAGGCTGCCGTTGGGGATAACGATGCGACGGTTGTCGAAGGTGTTGACCACGGTGTAGAGGATCTGGATCTCGGCCACGGCACCCAGGAAACCCTGCGCTTCAATGGTGTCACCCACCTTGAAGGGTTTGAACATCAGGATCAGTACGCCACCGGCAAAGTTGGCAAGGCTGCCCTGCAGGGCCAGACCGATGGCCAGGCCGGCGGCACCGATAACGGCGATGAACGAAGTCGTTGCGATACCGATCATGGATGCCACGGAAATCAGCAGCATGACCTTGAATATGGCGCTGATCAGCCCGCATAGAAACTTGTTCAGGGTAGGGTCTTTGGCACCGAGTTTCTTGTCGAGAACGGCAATGAACCGGTTGATCAGCCAGAGACCGACTACCAGGGTGATGATGGCAAGCACGAATTTCGGGGCGTAAGTCATGACCAGCGCCAATGCCTGATCCCATAGCTCCGAGGCATTGACGTTGGTTCCCAGAAGGTCGTCCATTCAGTTACTCCTTTTCCAGATTGATGACTGATTTCCCGAATGCTGACAGGGAACGCGTTTCTTCGATGCGACAATAAGCTCCCTCTGGTTATAGCAGAGGTTTGTGGCAAACGTGCAACCCGAGCATTCGTCGGTATGAAGGCCCTGTACGTCAGCGATCAGCGCTTGGCCCACTCGATAATCGTTTCTGGCCCACCCTGCACAACCACACGGCCTTCTTTCTGGCCCAACTGGTAGTCGTACATTGGGTCGTAGTAGTTCTCCAGCAGTGAACGAATCCATTCGTGATGGTCCGTTACGTCTCCCGTCCGGTACTGGGCTTCGAGGGCGTTCTCCATCATTTGCCGCAGCCGGTTGTGGCGTTCACCACCCAGGCGTTTGCGGATCCGGTCCAGGGCACTGAGCAGGTAGTCGCGGAAGTTGAGCCAGCCGGCCTCCTCGCCATCGCGGGTGGCGTAGTCGGCCGCCATCTGGTCGACATAGTCTTCCCGAATAATCCGGATGCGTTCCTCGATGGGTTGATCAAGCACCATCAGGGATGCTGCCGCCATTCGGTCCCGCAGGCTTTCCGGCAGGGCGCAGCGGCCCACCAGGCGGCTCTCGTCCTCCAGGTAAACGGGCCCACCGACATGGTGGTGGGCTTTGAGCATGGCAACGGCCAGGCGGTTTTCAAAATCGATCTGTGAAGGCTGCGGGGTTACCTGGCGACCAAAGCTGGAGCCACGGTGGTTGGCCAGGCCTTCCAGGTCCACCGGATTGGGCAGTTGTTGCAGGACACGGGTTTTGCCGGTGCCGGTCCGGCCACTGAGGATGACAAACTCCGAGGAGGCGATCAGTGCGTCCAGACGGTCGATGAGGAACCGCCGCATGGCCTTGTAGCCGCCGGTGACCAGTGGGTAGTCGATACCCGCTTCTTGAATCCACTGCTGGGTCAGGCGCGAACGCAGGCCACCGCGAAAGCAGAACAGATAGCCTTGCGGGTGCTCGGCGGCAAAGCGTCGCCACGCGTCCAGCCGTTGCGCCTTTATATCCCCGGATACCAGTTGGTGACCTAACCGGATGGCCTCATCCTGCCCCTTCTCCTTGTAGCAGATGCCCACCCTGTGGCGTTCCTCATCGTTCATCAGGGGCGCGTTGACGGCACCGGGGAAGCTGCCTTTGCTGAACTCGACGGGGGCGCGCACATCCATCAACGGGACGTCGTTGAGGAACAGGGCAAGGTAGTCGTTTGTGTCGGGTCTGGACGGCATGGCAGGTTTCGGTTCGTGCTGGAAATGAGGCCGCAGTATAACGGACGTGGCCGACTTTTTCTCGCCTGTGGGTGCTGGCTGGCCTTGCCGCCGGTACAATGTTCGCTTTTGCCAGGCCAGTTCCCCGGAGTATTCATGAGCCCCGACATTCTCAACCGGCACCTAGCGAAAACGCTAAGCCGTGGGCGAGTAGCCGCCACTGCTCCGGCCGGATGCCCGGACATTTCCCTGTATCTTTTCGACCCTTCGATTCTCGAGGGGCCAATCAGTCATGATGAAGCCCAGGCCGTGGTGGCCGAGCCGGCGTACTGGTCCTTTTGCTGGGCCAGTGGTCAGGTACTGGCAGCCTGTATTCTTGCCAACCCTCATCTGGTGAGGGATGAGACGGTGCTGGATTTTGGGTCCGGGTCGGGCATCGTAGCGATTGCTGCCGCCATGGCCGGGGCTCGTGAGGCCATTGCCTGTGACATTGATCCTGCCGCGCTGGATGCCGCCGCAGCGAATGCCAGGCTCAATAATGTAAAAGTGTCGCTGTGTGACGACTGGAACCGGCGGCCCGGCGGGGTGGGTGTGGTGACAGCTGCAGACGTATTGTATGACCCGGGTAACCGTCCACTGTTGTCTGTGTTCAGGCAGGCTGCGCCGCAGGTGTTGCTGGCGGATTCACGGCTGAGGGACCTGGGCGATGATCGCTACCGGCGGCAGGTGGTGGTTGAGGCCCGCACCTGGCCCGACCTGCACGAGTTTGAGGAGTTCAACCGTGTGAGAATCTATCGGGCGGGCGAAAGTCAGGGAGGATAGAAGCACGAAAAAAGAGGGCAACCCTGCGGTTACCCTCTTTCGGAACAGGTGCCGCATCCTTGCGCTGTTGGCAACCATCCTGTTGCCGTTTTCCCTTGCCAGTCCCTTGTGCCGGCGTCCGAGCCGGCGATCCAATTAGTTATCCCTTAAGCGAGGCGTCCCTGTATCCTTGCCTCTCCCTGCATCCAGCTGCGGGGGTGCATCCGGTGCGTCGTCCTTTTCCCTGTCATCCTTGATGTGATCACTATACCAATCGGAATCTTACAAACATGTGAATTATGCACCCCTTTAAAGTTACCGTCTCTTTAGTTATTAAATAAATTGTTAAAAATCAATAGCTTGATATTTCTCACGCGAGAACCCTTCGGTAAGCGTACGTAACAGAGAAGCAAGATCTTACGCTCTTGCAGGATATATCTCACAAGCGACCACGCTGTTCTCTCACGTCTGTTTTCTTGTGCGATGGTTTGGCTCGTCGCTTGATGAAATCCGGGCAGGGCAGAAGCCCGATGGCAATACCTGCCGCATCCGCCACAATGTCGGCAACTGCGAAGGTGCGATAGGGCAACTGGGCCTGTACGATTTCGATGGATGTTCCGAAAGCAAGCAGGCCAAGGACGATCCATAGGCGGCCGAGCCCGGGCCACGCCAGGCGCGTGACAATCGTCAGTTGCAGGAAAGCGAATACATGATTCAGCTTGTCGTTATCTGACGAAGGAACCGGGTATGGCTCGCTGGTGGTTGCGAGATAGAGAATAGCTGTTGCGGAGATCACCAGCATTGCCCGCCAAACTGGCTGATTATCAAGCAGAAAGCGAATACGTTGTGTCAGAAATGCCATGTACACCGTCGGGCTGTGGTGGAGTTTGCAACATGATATGCTTTGCGCCCGGTTACTGTCATCGAAGCTGAGGTGCTGCGAGGTATGTTGAAAGGTAATTTTTTCCGCGGCCTGGGTTACCTTGGAGAAGGGTTCCGGCTGATACGGCAGCCGGGACTGAGACTGTTTGTTGTTATCCCCCTTGTTATAAACGTTCTGTTATTTGGCCTTCTGTTCTATTTCCTGGCTGAAGTTTTCTCTGCGATGATTGCCGCCGCGATGAGCTGGCTGCCGGACTGGGCCTGGTTACAGAGCCTCGACTGGTTGTTCTGGCTGCTTTACGGCGCGGTGATTCTGCTGATGCTCGCTTATGGCTTCGTTATCGTGGCTAACCTGGTTGGCTCCCCTTTTTATGGCTATCTGGCGGAGCTGACCGAAAAGCATCTTACCGGTCAGGAAGTCAGCACCGAGGATGGCTGGAGCCAGATTATCCGCGATATTCCCCGCGCACTCTGGCGGGAGGTCCAGAAAATCATCTATTACCTGCCCCGCGCCATCGGGTTGTTCATTATTGGTGTCATCCCGGTAGTCAACCTGGTGGCCGCTGTACTCTGGTTCCTGTTCAATTGCTGGATGATGGCGCTGCAGTATGTGGATTACCCGGCGGACAACCACCGGGTGAGCTTTCCCGCCCTGCGCCGGCTGCTGGGTGATACCCGCCTCTCGGCCCTGGGGTTCGGGCTGCCTGTTGCGCTGGCCGCCATGGTTCCGGTGTTGAACCTGGTTGTGGTCCCTGCGGCGGTGTGCGGGGCAACCGCCTATTGGGTACGTGAAAACGGACCATCGAATACAGACGTATAACGCCGTCACAGCACGCTAAATCTGTCGGAGGTTTCTTGGATACATCGGAATTTGTCATCGGCCAGCGTTGGGTCAGTCACAGTGATACCTCGCTTGGGCTGGGTATTGTCACGGATATTTCGGGCCGCCGCGTGACCCTGGGCTTTCCCGCTGCGGACGAGGAACGCACCTACGCCATCGACAACGCGCCGCTTTCGCGAATCATCTATCAGATTGGCGAGGAAATAGAGACCTTTGATGGTGAACGCTATGTCGTCCGTGCGGTTGAGGATATTGGCGGTGTGCTGATGTACCACGCCGATGACGGCGGCGAAGACCTGGTGCAGATTTCCGAAGTGAAACTCAGCAGCCTGGTGGACTTTTCCGCGCCCCATCAGCGCCTGTTTGCCGGCCAGTTTGACCGCAATGGGGCATTCCGCCTCCGTATGGCCACGGCACAACACCAGGACCGCTTGCGGGCGTCGTCCGCACAGGGCCTCATCGGCGCGCGCACCCAGCATCTGCCGCACCAGATATACATCGCCCATGAAGTAGCGAAACGCTACGCCCCCCGGGTACTTCTGGCGGACGAAGTGGGGCTGGGCAAAACCATTGAAGCCGGCCTGATCCTTCACTATCAGTTGCACACCAGCCGTGCCCGGCGAGTATTGATCGTGGTGCCGGATTCACTGATGCACCAGTGGCTTGTGGAGATGCTGCGCCGGTTCAACCTGCGGTTCTCGATCATCGACCAGGGGCGTTATGAGGCCATGGAGGGCTTTGATGAGCTGCCGGACGAGGATGAGGAACTGGCTGACGCCGATGAAAATCCGTTCGCGAGCGAGCAGTTGGCCCTGTGCAGCCTGGATTTCCTGACGAGCAGCGAACAGGCCCAGGCGGACGCCATTGCCGCGGGATGGGACTTGATGGTGGTGGATGAAGCCCACCATCTGGCCTGGAGCCCGGAGGCGGCTAGCCCGGAATATCGGCTGGTTGAACAGCTGTCGGCGGCCAGCAACGGGTTGCTGCTGCTCACGGCAACGCCGGAGCAGGTGGGGGTGGCCAGCCACTTCGCCCGCCTGAGATTACTGGATCCCGCCCGTTTTCACGACCTGGAAACGTTCAGGGAAGAAGAAAAACAGTACGAAGTGATCAATCAGGTGGTTTCCCGTATCCGTGAGCAGGGCGTGTCGGCGCTCTCCGGTGAGGATCGGGAGGCCCTCAAGGGCTGGCTGGGTGACGAGCTGGAAACACTGACATCCGCCCAGGAGCCGGAGCAGGCGGTCATTGATGCACTGCTGGACCGCCACGGCACGGGGCGTGTGCTCTTCCGCAATACCCGCGCGGCTATCAAGGGCTTCCCGGAGCGACACCCGTTGCCGGCCGAGCTGCCCTGCCCGGAACTTTACGAGGGCAGTGACAACCGCTTTGGCCTCCCGGGGCTGGCTCCGGAAACGGCAATGGACGAGGAACAGTGGCTGGCGGAGGACCCGCGCGTGGCCTGGCTGGAGAAGACGCTGTCCGGTCTGAAACCCGCCAAGGTGGTTGTCATCTGCGCCAATGCCTCGACAGCGATGGCCCTGGAAAACTACCTGCAGTTACGGGCCGGTATCCGCAGTGCCGCTTTTCATGAGCACCTCAGCCTGATCGAGCGGGATAGGGCAGCCGCCTACTTTTCTGACACCGAACAGGGCGCCCAGGCGCTGATCTGCTCGGAAATCGGCAGCGAAGGCCGCAATTTCCAGTTCGCCCATCACCTGATCCTGTTTGACCTGCCAGCCAACCCGGATCTGCTGGAGCAGCGGATTGGTCGGCTCGACCGTATCGGCCAGACCGAAACCATCGACATACACATACCCTACCTGCAGGGAACGGCCCAGGAGATCCAGTATCGCTGGTTTGAGGAAGGTCTGAACGCCTTCAGTGAAAGCTGCTCCGTGGGCGTTGCGGTGCACGACCATGTTGCCGCGCAGTGGCAGGCCGCCATCGACGGCCAGGTTGATCAATTGCCGGCGCTGCTGGAAGCCTCGAAGACGGAGGCGGAACGCCTGCGCACACTACTGCGCAACGGCCGGGACGCGCTGATCGAGCTCAATTCCTGCCGCCCGGAGGTGGCAGACGAACTGATTGCCCGGATTGAATCCGAGGAAGAATCAGCGCTGGTGCGGGATTACATGATCGAAGCCTGCGACATCCTCGGTGTGGATGTGGAGGACCACTCCGAGCATGCGGATGTGCTGCGCCCGGGAGAGCAATACCAGGCCGGGCATGTGACCGAGCTGCCGGAAGACGGCCTTACCGTTACCTGGAGCCGCCAGCAGGCCCTCGAGCGGGAGGATATGGCGTTTATGAGCTGGGAGCACCCGCTGGTAACCGGGGTGATGGAATCTGTCACCAGTTCCGGCCTGGGTAAAGCGGCCCTGGCCAGCATCACCGTAAAGGCCCTCCCGCCCGGCACGCTGTTGCTGGAGGCACTGTTCACAGTACATTGCCCGGCTCCGGAGTCGCTGCAGTTGTCCCGCTATCTGCCGGTTTCGCCGTTGCGACTGCTGGTGGATGTGAATGGGCGGGATCTGTCGGCAACGCTGCCTCACGACAGGCTCAACGACATGTGCTCCAATATCCGTCGGCGCACCGCCCAGGCCATCGTGCCCCAGATACGTCCGCAGGTGGAGACCATGGTCGATCATGCTGAAACATTGGCAGAGCCCCATCTGGAACCCCTGCGTGCCACGGCACTGGCACGGGTCAGAGAGGTTTTTGGCCCCGAAATCCGTCGGCTGGAAGCCATGAAAAAGGTGAACCAGGCCATCCGTGACGACGAGATCGACTTTTTCCGGGAGCAGTTGGCGGCCTCGGAAACGGCGCTGGGCCAGGCCAGTCTGTCATTGGAAGGTATTCGTGTGATTGTAACTGCCTGATGGTGAACCAGTTGCTGGTCAGAGTTCATCTGATCAGGTAGGTTGAACGTAACAAATTGTAGTTTCTGACATTAAAACCACGGACAACAGAGAGTATCCATGATGACTTTCATACTGTTTCTTGTTGCTGTTGCCGGACTCCTCGTTGTAATGCGCAAGGAATCCGGCGCCAAGCCCGCAATCGGGATAATGGTAGTAACAGGCGTACTTTCATTGTTTATGGCCTCGGGTGTGCTGGCGCTGATCCTGTTTATTGGTGCCGCCGTTACGGCTGCGGCCGGCCTGCCGGGATTCCGTCAGAGCTGGCTGACGCCAAGGGTGTTTGCCATGTTCAAGAAGGTGGCCCCGAAGGTGTCCGACACCGAGAAAGTGGCCCTGGAAGCGGGTACTGTCGGCTGGGACGGCGAGTTGTTCACCGGTCGACCTGACTGGCACAACCTGTTGATCAACCGCAATACCGGCCTGTCCGAAAAGGAACAGGCGTTTGTGGACAACCAGTGCACCCAGGCGATTTCCATGTGTAATGCCTGGGACCTGGCGGTAGAGCGCGCAGACCTTCCGGAAGAGCTGTGGGAGTTTCTCAAGAAAGAAAAGTTCTTCGGTATGATCATTCCGGAGGAATACGGAGGCCTGCATTTTTCTGCCAAAGCCCAGACAGCCGTGTTGCAGAAGCTGGCAGCCAACGAAATGCTGATGGTCACCGTCGGGGTGCCCAACTCCCTGGGCCCGGGTGAGTTGCTGGTCAAGTATGGTACCGACGAGCAAAAGAATCACTACCTGCCACGCCTGGCGGATGGCCGTGAAATTCCCTGCTTCGGCCTCACAGGCCCCCGTGCAGGGTCCGACGCCACTTCTCTGCCGGACACCGGCATCGTCTGCAAGGGCAAGTTTGAAGGCAAGGAAGTGCTGGGCCTGCGCCTGAATTTCGAGAAGCGCTGGATCACCCTGGCCCCGGTTGCCACCGTGGTGGGCCTGGCCTTCCGCATGTTCGACCCGGACGGGCTGCTGGGCGACACCAAGGACTACGGCATTACCTGCGCGCTGATTCCCCGCAATACCAAGGGCATGGAAATCGGCCGTCGTCACTACCCCATCGGTACACCGTTCATGAATGGGCCCATCAAGGGCACCGATGTATTCATTCCGCTGGATTACATTATCGGTGGCCAGGAAATGGCAGGGCAGGGCTGGCGCATGCTGGTTGAATGCCTCTCCGTTGGCCGTTGTATCACACTGCCATCCGGCGCGGCCGGTGCTGCCGCCTATTCCGTTGGCACCGCCGGCGGCTATACCCGCATACGTCGCCAGTTCAATACCCCGGTGGCGGATATGGAAGGTGTTCAGGAGCCATTGGCCCGTATCGCTGCCCAGACCTACATCGCCCAGTCCGCGGTAAACCAGACCGCCAACATGATCGACAAGGGTGAAAAGCCGGCGGTGCCTTCGGCGATTCTGAAATATCACCTGACTGAAATTCAGCGCGCGGTCCTTACGGACGCCATGGATGTCCATGGTGGTAAAACCGTCACCCTCGGCCCCCGTAACTACCTGGGTATCGGCTTCAGCGGTGCGGCGGTGTCAATCACCGTGGAAGGTGCAAACATCATGACCCGCAGCCTGATGATCTTCGGCCAGGGAGCGATTCGTTGTCACCCCTATGTTCTTAAAGAACTGGCAGCCAAGGATAACGACGACATCGATGCGTTCGACGATGCCTTCTTCAGCCACGCTGGCCTGATCTTCGGCAACGCTGCCCGTGCTTTCACCCAGGCATTGGGGATTGGCAAGGCGGACGTGCCGTTCGACCATGCCGCTCGCAAATACGCCCAGGGCGTAGCCCGCTTCAGCGCCGCTTTTGGCCTGTGTGCAGACGCCGCCATGACCACGCTGGGTTCCGAGCTGAAAATGCGCGAGCTGATCTCAGCCCGCCTTGGCGACGTGCTGGCCAACCTCTACCTGGCTTCCATGGTGCTCAAGAACTGGCACGAAACCCAGCAGGTTGACGGCGAGCGGGACCTGATGGAATACAGCCTGGCATTCCTGCTGTACCGCGCCGAGAATGCCATGGACGAATTCCTGCAGAACCTGCCCAATCGCCCGGTGGCCCTGGCCCTTCGTGCCATTACCATGCCCCTGGGCCGCCGTTGGGACAAGCCCCACGACGACCTTGCCCGCAAACTGGCCCGGGCTATCTCTACCGACAGCCCGGTCCGTGAAAAACTGCTGGCCGGTGTCTGGACCACTGTTGGCGAAGGCAAGGGCGCGGTTGACAACCCCATTGCCCAGTACACTGGCCTGCTGAAAGACTACGACAAGGCCGA
>CAZFPG010000072.1:0-11831 GCA_964521055.1 uncultured Marinobacter sp. | reverse complement strand
GGATATCGCCCTGCCCGCTCTGCGCCGCACAGCTCGGCAGGGGCGGCCGGCTACCCTGGTGATCGTCAGCTCCTCTGCGTGGTGGTTTCCGTTCGGGCGTGCGGAAGGCTACGGCGCTTCCAAGGCGGCGCTGACGTACTTTGCCCACGCCCTGCGGGCTGACCTGGCGTCGGAAGGCATCGATGTTGTTGTGGTCTCGCCGGGGTTCGTCAAAACGCCCCTGACCGACCGCAACGACTTTCCCATGCCCTTCCTGGTTTCAGCAGAAGATGCCGCAAAACGTATTGTGGAAGGGCTTCGCAAGGGGAAAACGGAAATCGCGTTTCCCAAGCGCTTTACATGGACACTCAAACTTCTCGGCACCCTGCCCCAGGGCCTGATTGACCGAATGGCAGCCAGCATGAGCCGGCAAAGCAGGAACGAACAGGAATCCAATGGATGAGTAATAACCGTCAACGTATTGCAGTCATTGGCGCTGGTGTATCGGGCCTGACCACGGCCTGGCTTTTGTCAGAAAAGTACGATGTTGAACTGTTTGAAGCCGGCAGCTACGCCGGTGGCCATACCAATACCGAATCGGTTTCGGCCGGTGGCCGCGAATGGCCGGTAAATACCGGTTTCATTGTCTTCAATGACTGGACCTACCCCAATTTCATCAAATTGATGGACCGGTTGGGGGTGGAGTCTGAAGTCAGCGACATGAGTTTCAGCGTTGACTGTCACTCGTCCGGTCTTCAATACAACGGAACCAGCCTGAACACGCTGTTTGCACAGCGGAGTAACCTGCTCAACCTGCCGTTCCTGCGGATGATCCGGGAGATTCTCCGATTCAACAGGGAATCCCGCGCAGATCTGGCAGCGGGCAATATCGGCGATGAGGAAAGCCTTGGGGAATACCTTAACCGTAACGGTTATTCCCGGTATTTCCGCAAGTACTACATTGTGCCCATGGGGGCCGCTATCTGGTCTGCGCCTGAAATTGTGCTGGAACAGTTCCCGATCCGCTTCTTCCTGCAGTTTTTCAACAATCACGGCATGTTGTCCGTGGACGACAGGCCCACCTGGCGGGTGATATCCGGGGGCTCTGCCCGCTACGTGGACGCCATGATGACGCGGATAAAGGACTACACCCACCTGAACAGCCCGGTTACCTCGGTAATGCGCCAGGAGGACAGGGTGCTGGTAACCGTTAACGACCAGCAACAGGAATTCGACCAGGTGGTGTTTGCCTGCCACAGCGACCAGGCACTGGCAATGATCAAGAACCCCACCGCCACCGAACTGGACATACTGGGAGCCATCACCTATCAGCGCAATGACGTGGTGCTCCATACCGACAGCTCGGTACTGCCCTCGAACCGTCGGGCCTGGGCGGCCTGGAACTACTTCATCTCGCAACACAGCACCGAGTCGGTGTCCGTCACCTACAACATGAACATTCTCCAGAATTTCCACGATGCGCCGGAAACCTTCTGCGTCACCCTCAACCGCAGTGGTGATATTGATCCGGGCCGGGTCATCAAGACGTTTGACTACGCCCATCCGGTGTTCACCGTGGAAGCGGTTGCTGCCCAGAAACGCTATGAGGAAATCGGAGGACACAACCGCAGCCATTTCTGCGGTGCCTACTGGTTTAATGGCTTCCATGAAGACGGTGTCTGCAGCGCGCTTCGTGTCACCCGGGCACTGGGTGTGGAGCTGTAGCCATGAACGCTGCCGTGCAGAACCAGCTTGTCGGTAACCGCCTTCACAGCCAGTGGCTGGAAGGCACCATCCGGCATCGCCGCATGACACCAGTGCGCCATGAGTTCAGTTACAGCACTGGCATGCTGGCGCTGGACCTGCGCGAATGGCAGTCCGTCACCTGTATAAGCCCCCTGTTCTCACTGGAAAAGTTCAACTGGCTTTCCCTCAGGCGCCAGGACTACTTCCAGCCCGAGAAAGACAATCTTTTGCAGGCCGTGACGAACCAGGTGCAGAGTGCGACAGGCTGGAAACCGGATGGCCCGGTAGAGCTGATCACCCACCCCCGTTACTTCGGTTATGTGTTTAACCCGGTCAGCTTCTACTTCTGCTACAACGACGGCGACAGCCCCGAAAACGGGGCTGTTCCGCGGGTTATTCTGGCCCAGATCACCAACACCCCCTGGAAAGACCGCCACGTGTATTGCCTGGAAAGTGCCGGGGCGGAACCGACCAGTGCCGGCTGGCGTACCGAGCGGTTCGGGTTCGACAAGCGTTTTCATGTATCGCCGTTCAACCCGATGGACCAGAGCTACCAATGGACCTTCAGCTTTCGGGGGCCTGAGGTACGCATCCACATGAATGTGTTTCAGGATGACCGCAAACATTTCGATGCCACTCTGGTGGTCCGACGTACCCCCCTGGATCGTAAACAACTCCACAGAAGCCTCAGGCAGTTTCCTGTTGAAGCCCTGAAGGTGGTGGGTGGTATCTACTGGCATGCACTGAAGTTAAAACTCAAGGGCATGCCCTTTTTCACTCACCCGGACAAGCTTCCACAGGGCGACCCTGCCCACCGGCTGGGAAGCGACGATTCAGGCCTTGATGTTACCAGGGCCGCCGACCGAACAAAGACAACCGGAAAGGTAAGCTCATGGAGAACCTGAACACCTCATTCGAATCCACAGGCGCCAGCAAGTATGTGCCTTTGAGCAGCCGGGTTGCGCGGCACCTGGTTTGCCAACAATTGTCGTTGCTGGAAGATGGTGCCCTGACGATCCGTGAGGCTGGCCAGCAGACCCTGAGCTTTGGTGATGGCGACATTCGCTTTGAGCCAGCGGAGCTGACCATCCATGACAGCAGCACCTGGAAGGACCTGCTCACTGGTGGCAGTATTGGTGCCGCGGAGTCCTATGTGGCCGGTGACTGGTCAACGCCAGACCTGGTGGCGCTATTACGTTTCTTCACCCGCAATGTGGACCGGATGAACGAATTCGAGGACAGGTTCAGCTGGATCACCAAACCGGCACTGAAAGGATTGCACTGGCTGAACCGCAATACCAAAGAGGGTTCCCGCAAGAACATCAGCGCCCACTACGATCTGGGCAACGACCTGTTCGAGACCTTTCTCGACCCTACCCTGATGTACTCTTCAGCCATCTACCCAAGCACCGAGGCAACTCTTGATGAGGCCGCGGTCCACAAGCTGGACACCATCTGCCGCAAGCTGGATCTGCAGCCCGGCGACCGGGTGATGGAAATCGGTACCGGCTGGGGCGGTTTCGCGGTACACGCCGCGAAACATTTCGGGTGCCATGTGACGACCACCACGATTTCCTCCGAACAGCTCGAACTCGCGAAAGCCAGGGTGAAAGCCGAAGGGCTGGAAGATCGCATCACCCTGCTGTTCGACGACTACAGGGACCTGGAGGGCCAGTTCGACAAACTGGTATCCATCGAGATGATCGAAGCAGTTGGCCCCCAGTTTCTGGACAGCTACTTTAACCAGATCAGCCGCCTGCTGAAACCGGACGGGCTGGCATTGGTTCAGGCCATCAACATGCCGGAACAACGCTACAGCCGGGCGTTGAAGAACGTTGATTTCATCCAGCGTTTTATCTTCCCGGGCAGTTTCATTCCATCGTTCGGAGCTATCCTGGGTTCCGTGCGCGCCGGGTCCGACCTGGTGATGACCCACGCGGAAGATATCGGGTTCCATTACGCCCGTACCCTGCACGACTGGTGTGAACGATTCATGGCCAATCGTGAAAAGCTTGAAAATCTGGGATATGACGAAGCCTTCCGCAGGCTCTGGCTTTTCTACTTTGCCTACTGCGAAGCCGGATTCAGCGAAAGGGCCATTGGCGTGTCACAAATCCTGTTTGCCAAGCCGGGCAACAAACGCGCGAACGTACTCAGCGTATGATCCAGTCAGATACCATTCGCAACACCATCAATTTCGTTCTTTTCCAGGCGGGATGGTTCGTCTGTGTCCTGCATCCCGGCCTTCCCGCTGCCGGCCTTGTGCTGTTGCTGATAGGTTTTCACCTTGCCTTTATCAGCAGGCACCGGATGACCGAACTGCAGTTTATCGGTGCAGGCGCTGTTATCGGCGGCGTGCTGGATGGCATCTGGTTCCGCACCGGCATCCTTGATGATGGCAGCGGCAGTGTTGAGCTTACACCGGTCTGGCTGGTGGGGATCTGGGCCATATTCATGACCACCCTCTCCCACTCCCTGTCCTGGATCAGCAGCAGGGCCTGGTTGCCGTTTGTTTGTGCACCGGTGGCAGGCCCCTTCGCTTACTGGTCCGCGAGCAAACTCGGAGCCGTGGAGCTTCCTAACCCCGCAATATCATTGCCTGCGCTGGCCGTCGGCTGGCTGGTTGTATTCCCGGCCCTGCTCTACCTGCGCAGGTTCCTGTACCCGGAGTTGACCCGATGAAACGAGCAGCCCTGTTTATCGCCTGTTGTCTGCCCGTCTTTGCAGTGAGCGCTGCGGAAGTACACTTTACCGGCGAAGCAGCTGATCTGGACAATGACGAGATAATCTACAAAGAGCGCCACGTGGTGGAGGGCGAGTGTTCAGAGGGTGTTTTTCGGCCTGACACTCAAACCGTTACCTATGTACGCGACGAAGACACGGTATTCGCTGAAAAGACGCTGTCCTACAACGAGTCGCCGCTGCGCCCCACCGTTGACTTCCGGCAGCCGGATTTCAACGAGGTTATGGACATCAACAACAATGGTGACAGTGAGCTGAAGATCGAATGGCAGACGCCCAAGGGTGACACGGAAAACTTCATCGTCGAAGTCGAGGACACGCTGGTAGCGGATGCAGGGTTTGATCACCTGGTGCGGCAGAAATGGTCGGCTGTCACATCCGGCGAGCGTGTGGAATTCGAGTTCCTGGCCCCCACCCGGGGCAAAGCCTACGGTTTTGTTCTGGAACCTGAGGAAGACGATCGCGTTGATGCCGCGCACACGGTGCGCATAAAACCGTCCGGCACCATCCTGGGCTTCCTGGTGGACCCGATTGTGCTGGGCTACAACGAGCAGGGCCTGCTGACGGATTACCTTGGGCTGACCAATATCCGCAAAGACAAGGACTCGAACTACACCGCCCATATCCGCTACACCGTGGAAACCACCCCGGATTGTGAACTGACCCGCTGAATCCGTCCTTGCTGCCAACGCAGACACCCCTGCCTGTTATGATAGACTTCCTGTTTCCCGACATACCCACGACAGAGAGTGTCCGCCGATGATGTTTGTCTCCTTCAACGTCAACAGTATCCGTACCCGGCTACACCAGCTTGAGGCCGTCATCAACGAGTTCAACCCGGATGTCATCGGCCTGCAGGAAACCAAGGTGACCGATGAGGATTTCCCGGTGGAGGCAATCCGGGAGCTGGGTTACCACGTTCACTTCCACGGCCAGAAAACCCATTACGGCGTTGCCCTGCTTTCGCGCCAGGAGCCAGACAGCATTCAGAAAGGTTATCCGTGGGACGGCGAGGATTCCCAGCGGCGACTGATCACCGGCCATTTCACCGTAAACGGCAACAGGCTGACCGTCATTAATGGCTACTTCCCCCAGGGTGAAAGCCGTGACCATCCGGTGAAGTTTCCCGCCAAGGAAAAGTTCTACGCCGACCTGATGCGCTACCTGGACGAACTCAAGGCAACCGGCAACGAAATCGTGGTCATGGGCGACATGAATATCTCCCCCACGGATCGGGATATTGGTATCGGGGCTGACAACGCCAAACGCTGGCTGCGGACCGGTAAATGCAGCTTCCTGCCGGAAGAGCGGGAATGGCTGGGGCAAGTAGAGGCACGTGGCTTTACCGATGTGTTCCGCTACCTGCATCCGGAGGAGTCAGACACCTTCAGCTGGTTTGATTATCGCAGCAAAGGGTTCGAGCGGGACCCGCGCCGGGGCCTGAGGATTGACCTGATCATGGCCAGTGACAACCTTCTTCCGAAGGCGAAAGCAGCGGGGGTAAGCTACGATATCCGTGCCATGGAGCGGCCCTCGGACCATTGTCCGGTGTGGGCCAGCTTCGACATCTGATCCCCTTCCAGGCCGCGTTATGAAAAAAATCAAAACCCGCGACCGCATTCTGGAGGCGAGCCTGATGCTGTTCAACAGCGTCGGCGAGCCCAATGTCACTACCCTTCTGATTTCTGACGAACTGGACATTTCACCCGGCAACCTCTATTACCATTTCAAGAGCAAGGGCGACATTGTCGGGGAGTTATTTGCCAGTTACGAACATGAAATGCACGATCTTCTCGCGGTGCCTGACGATGCCGACATCAGCCTGGACCAGCAGAGTTTCTTCCTGCACCTGTTATTCGAAACTGTTGCCCGTTACCGCTTCCTGTACCAGGACCTGGTGAATGTATTGTCGCGGTACGACCAGCTACAGACCCGCTTCCGGCGCATCCTCAAGAAGAAAACCAGCGGCCTCCGGACGATCTGTGAGAGCTTTCGACGCCAGGGCATCATGAACATCACCGATGGCGAACTGGATGCCCTGTGCGACCAGTTGACCCTGACCGCCTGCTACTGGAGCAGTTTCGACAGCCTGTCACACCTGGAAGACCGGGAATCCATGGACCCCGGTCGTGGTGTCTACCAGATGATGTACCTGCTGCTGCCCTATCTGGCGCCGGAGGAAAAAGAACAGATTTACCTGATGAGCCGGGATTACCTGTGAACGGCAGTGAGCCTGCTGTCGGCTCATTCCTCTTCGGAACGGCCTTCCGTTTCTTCCTGTAACCGGACAAGTTCCGCTTCAAGCGCCTGAATCCGGCGCTCCATGGCTTCTATTTCCTCGCGCCGGTGAATGCCCAGGCGGCGCAGGGCACCGGAGACACGCTCATCAAAAAGATGTTCAAGCCTGTCCCAGGTACCGGTCGCCTTTTCCCGCACACCGTCCACGCGGTCTTCCACGGAGCGAACGTGTTTCTCCACTACCCCCCGGGTCTTGCTTTCCAGCTGCTCACCTTCCTGGACAAGGCGCTCGAAGAACTTGCCGGCATCTTCTTCCGCCTTGGTATAGGCTCCCAGCCCGGCAAGCCAGATCTGCCTTGCAGACCCCTTGATCTTACCTGCCAGCTGTTCGTCGCTTTCCGGCTTGTTCCCATTTTCGTCAGACATGCAAAACCTCGGAGGACATGAACTCTCTGTTGCCCGTGATTGTATTACAGCAGGCCCGGAATTTCAGTCAGCAACCGTAAATCTCCCCAGGGTGTCTTGTAACCGGCCCGCCTGAAACCCCCGTTACGAGCGGCTTCAGTATAAGCACACATTCAATATGAAAAAATGTGATCAAACGAATCGTTCGCTGGCTTGAAGTGTTCAAAATATGGTCAATACTTGACTGTACCGGCGTCCCTGCTGATGCCGGTTTGTCTGGAAGTCTTTCATGGATACTACTCGCACGCCTCTGCCCGGCCATTAGCGCCGGGCTTTTTTATGCCCCGGATTCGATAGGTACTTGCGATCCGACCTTCTGGGGGGTACGGCGCCCCGGCTCTGACACCAGAGCCAGACTGTGGCATTATGCACTGGTTTCCCATGATCGATTAAAGGATCTTCTATGGATATCAGACGTATCGACGAGACGATTTCCGTGGCCCCCCAGTTGTCGGTAGATGACATCGCCGAAGCGGCAAGGCTGGGATTTAAAACGCTGGTGGCCAACCGGCCAGACGGCGAGGAAGCCGGGCAGCCTGCAATGGCGGATATCGAAGCCGCAGCCCGCGATAACGGAATGGAGTGGGTTTACCTTCCCGTGGAGTCCGGCAATATCCTGGATAACGACGTGGACCGGTTTGATACGATGATCCGCGACGCTGAAAAGCCCGTATTAGCCTTCTGTCGCTCGGGAACCCGCTGCACGGTTCTCTGGGCCCTCAGTTCGGCCCGTTCCCAGCCGGCACAGGACATCGTCAAAAAGGCCCGCAATGCCGGCTATGACATCGGTGGCCTGGCGCCGAGGATGGCCCAGCAGGCTGGCAAGCAGTCCTGAGCTGCCTTTCCACCCGGATACAAACCGCCACCAGGATTCAGCACCATGCAGTACAAGGGTACCGCCGACTTTCGCCATGACCATCCGTAAAAAACCGGGGTTCTGGTTACCAACCTGGGAACCCCGGATGCCCCTACTTCCTCAGCCCTACGCCGCTACCTCGGACAGTTTCTCTGGGACCCCCGTGTGGTTGAAGTACCCCGGCCGATCTGGTGGCTTATCCTCCACGGTGTCATCCTACGGATTCGCCCCAGCCGCTCTGCGAAAGCCTACGCCAGTGTCTGGCAACCAGAGGGGTCTCCCCTGCTGACCCACACCGCAAACCAGGCCGAAGGTATCCGCAAGAAGCTACAGGCCAGGTACGGCAACAATATCGTGGTTGGTTTTGCAATGCGCTATGGCAACCCGAGCATCCCGAAGGTTCTGGATGAAATGCAGGCCCAGGGCGTTCGCCAGCTACTGGTATTGCCGTTGTACCCCCAATACTCCGCATCCACATCGGCCTCCACGTTCGATGCCATTGCACACGACTTCACCCGGCGGCGCTGGATACCGGATCTCCGGTTCATCTCCCATTACCCGGACTATCCACCTTATATTGAAGCCATGGCTGACCACATCCAGGCCCACTGGAATGAGCACGGGCGCAATGAAAGACTGATTCTTTCCTACCACGGCGTGCCGCTGAAGTACCTGAAAAAAGGCGACCCCTACCACTGCGAGTGTCACAAGACCTCCCGGCTGCTGGCAGAACGGCTCGGATTGCAGAAGGAAGACTACATGACCACCTTCCAGTCCCGTTTCGGACGGGAGGAATGGCTGCAGCCCTACACCGATGAGACCCTGAAATCACTGCCTGGCAAGGGTGTGAAGTCCATCGATGTCTTCTGCCCCGGTTTCTCGTCGGACTGCCTGGAAACCGTGGAGGAAATCGACGAAGAGAACCGTGAGTACTTCATGGAAGCCGGCGGCGAAGGTTTCAGTTATATCCCGGCGCTCAACGCAACGCCTGGACACATCACTGCACTGACGCAACTGATTGAGGAGAATCTGCAGGGCTGGAAGGTGTCCACCAACGAGCCAGAAGAGCTGGCCAGGCGCCTGAAGCTTGCAGAAGAACAGAAGCAGGCCCAATATCCAGGACGGAATCTCTGAAAGACGCTGGAAGTGATGGTAAATCGATAGGGAAAGAGGCAAAAAAGAGAAAAGTGGCGGTGGGCCAGGGATTCGAACCCCGGGAAGGCTACTAACCTTCGGCGGTTTTCAAGACCGCTGCATTCAGCCACTCTGCCAGCCCACCGTTTTCTCCACAGCCGTCGTTGCGACAGCGGGGAGCATGATACCGGAATTCCTTTTCCTGTCAACGCCCTGGCCACTCCGAAAAGCGCCGCGACAAACATTAACCGCATTTAATGGAATCCGCAGCCCCCTTTTATGTCGTAAATGATTGAAAGTTGTGTATCTGGCATTATGATGAGTGTTAGATTCAAACAGTTGTGACACACAGACGGAGATTACAATGGAAGACAGACGATTTGGCGTCCAGCAGAATCAGGGTGCCTATTCGACCACCGAAAAAGGTCGGGCGACAGGTGTCAGCGCAGATGCGATGAATGTCCTGCGCAACACCTACATGTTGCTGGGGATGACCCTTGCGTTCTCTGCACTCACGGCGTTCCTGAACATGAACGGAACCCACCCAGGTTTCCTGATCACCATTGTGGGCTACATTGGCCTGCTGTTCGCAACCTATAAGCTGAAGAACAGCCCCTGGGGCATCGTCACCACCTTTGCGCTGACAGGCTTTATGGGCTTCACCCTTGGGCCGATCATTGGCCAGATGGTTGCTGCAGGCGCTTCCCAGGTCGTCGCGAATGCCCTTGCACTGACGGCCACTGCGTTTGTCGGTCTCTCCGCCACCGCGATTATCACCAAGAAAGACTTCAGCTTCATGTCCAGCTTCCTGACTGCTGGTGCATTCGTGCTGATCGGCGCGATGCTGCTGGCTTTCTTCATGCAGAGTTCCATCTTGCACCTGGCGGTCTCCGCTGGCTTCACAATCTTTGCCTCCATCATGATCCTGTTTGAAACCAGCCGGATCATCAACGGCGGTGAGCGCAACTACATCATTGCCACTGTTGGCCTGTACGTGGCCATCTACAACCTGTTCGTCAGCCTTCTGCACCTGTTGATGGCGTTCAGCGGCGAAGATTGATCACGGCCGGTGACAGTCACTCGCTAAACAGGAACCCCGGTTAACGCCGGGGTTTTTGTTTTAAGGTAAACTGGCCGCTGAAACAGAACGGGCAAGTAACCCAATGAGTAACCAGACGTCTCACTCCACCTCTTCTTTTACACTGGTCATTACCGGCGCCCCCTACACGTCCCAGGCGCCCCAGACGGCCCTCGCCTTCGCCAGGGCCGCCGTGGCGGCCGGTCACCGCATCGACCGCGTGTTCCTCTATGGAGACGGCGTTCACCTGGCTTCCGCCCTTGCCAGCCCGCCCTCCGATGAAACCAACTGGCCCAGCCAGTGGTGTGAATTCCTTGGCGAACAGTCTGTTCCGGGCGTTGCCTGCATCGCCTCCGCCCTGCGCCGGGGCATTGTTGATGATGCCGAGCAACAGCGCTACGGACTGCCAGCCAGCAATATTGCCGCCCCGTTCATGATTGCCGGCCTGGGTGAATGGGTGGAAGGGGTTGCCCGCTCTGACCGGGTTATCTACTTTCACGGTGGAGGCTGAGATGACAACACTTGTGATCATACATCAGGCCCCTTACGGCAACTGGAGTGGCCGGGAAGCACTGGACATGGCGTTTTCCCTGGCCGCGTTCGACCAGCCGGCCGCCCTGCTTTTTACCGGTGACGGTGTAAACTGGCTCCGCAAAGACCAGCAGGCTAACACGATTGCCCAGAAGTCCGTTGACCGGAACCTGGCAGCGGCATCCATTTTCGGAGTCTCGGCACTGTTCGCGGACCAACAGTCCTGTGAACGGTTTGGTCTTGACCAGCACACCATGATTGACGGCACAACGCTGACAGACACCGGCATCAACCTGCTGAAAGACTACGACCAGGTCGTCAGCCTCAGTTAGCCCCAGGAAGGATTCGCAATTAATGACCTCCATCGACACCCTGCACATTCTGAACAAGCACCCCGGTCATCCGGCGTTCAGAAGCTGCCTTTCATCCCTGGCAAGCGGGGATGCATTGCTGTTGACCGAGAACGGGGTACTGGCACTGGCGGATCAGGAACTTACGCTGAAGGGTTCCGTGTTCGCCCTGATCGCAGATGTCCAGGCCAGGGCCATTTCCACGGCCGGGACTGGTGCAAGTGTCATTGATTATGAAGAAATGGTGGCGCTGACCACCCGCGCAAACAGAGTGATCAGTTGGTAATGACAATGACTCCGGCACGAAACAACGAAGGCTTTCTCGAGGATGCCTGGGCGTGGTCACCTGAAACCGCATCGGTCATAGCAGGTGAAGACGGCATAGAGCTTAACAATAATCACTGGGAAATCATCATGTTCCTGCGTGATTTTTACAAACAGCATGAGATGTCGCCGCCCTCCAACCGCCTGTTCGTCAAAGCAGTGAAGGAAGCCTTTGGCGAGGACAAGGGCAACAGCATCTATCTGATGCAGCTGTTCCCCGGCACTCCGGCTAAGACTGCCTGCCGCATTGCGGGCCTGCCACGGCCGACAAACTGCCTATAGGTCATTGCGGGGTTTTCTGCCCTGCCCCGGCACGTCGCCAAGGAAACTGCTCAGGCCATTCTCGAACAGGCCCGATCCGAAACGCAGAAACTGGCGCGTGGATTCC
>CAZFPG010000071.1:0-11864 GCA_964521055.1 uncultured Marinobacter sp. | reverse complement strand
TCTTCCATAACTGTGGAGCGCCTGGGATGGCGCTACCGAGCCCTACATGTTCGTATTCACGGGCGTGTTCTGGAAGAGGCCTACAGACCGGCGCATGCACCAGAGCCCGATTCACAGGCCACGCAACAATTCTTCGGTTTGCTCCCAACTGATACACGGGTCAGTCAAGGAACAGCCGTAGATCAAGTCATCGGAATCGTTCTGGCGGCCTTCTTCCAGGAAGCTTTCCAGCATCAAACCGACAATCTGTGAATTACCGGCGCATTTCTGAGCCATTACTTCCCGTGCAATATCAAGCTGTCGCTCGGATCGTTTCTGGGCATTGTCATGACTGCAATCGACCATCACCGAAGCAGAAACACCTGCACCGGACAAGGCATCCATGGCCTCACGTACACTCTCATTGTCGTAGTTCGTGATACCACGTCCGCCCCGCAAAACCAGATGCGTATCGGGATTGCCCTCGGTGGTAATCATCGCTGGAGCACCATTACTCCCTACCCCGAACCGGTGATGAGGATGTGCCGCGGACTTCATGGCATTTATAGCCACGCCAATGCTGCCATCGGTACCGTTCTTGAACCCGGTTGGCATCGGCAAACCACTGACCAGTTCCCGATGCACCTGGGATTCGGTGGTGCGGGCGCCAATGGCGGTCCAGCTTACCAGGTCACCCAGGTAGTCCATTGCGAAGGGGCTCAGGGCTTCGGTGGCCAGGGGCAGGCCCATGTCTGACAGATTCAGCAGCAATCGGCGGGAACGCAGCAGGCCTTCGTTGAGGTCGCCGGTGCCGGTGCGCTCCGGGTCGTAAAGCAGGCCTTTCCAGCCGACGGTGGTACGGGGTTTTTCCAGGTAGGCGCGCATGATAATCAGGAAACGGTCACTGACTTCGTCCGCCAGTGCCCTGAGTTTTTCACCATACTCCAGCGCGGCCACTTCGTCGTGTATGGAGCAGGGTCCGACAACCACCAGCGTTCTCGAGTCCTTGCCGCTCAGGACCCGGCGGATAGCTTCCCGGTGCCGGTGTATCTGCGCCTGCACCTGGGCGGATACCGGCAGGCTGGCCCGAAGTTCCGCCGGCGTCGGCAGCGGGACTTCCCTGGTTGCCGGTTCTGCATTCAATGGCCCGCTTACCTCATTCGGTGTCTCGATATTCAGCGACATATTCATGGTCAGTGTTCCCGTTTCCCTGTGTCAGAATCAAAAAAGCCCCGGCTGGGCTACCAGTCGGGGCTTTTTGAGTCCGGTGGCAGCCTGGGTTTTTGCCGGGCTGCCTTCCTCGTTATTCGGTCGATGAAGATCTTATGGGCGGCCCCGGCTCTGGCTAAAATAAAAGCCATAACCAAACCACCAGAAAAACACAGCAACGACCGCCGCCATCGGTTTTTCACCGAAAGCTTGCAGAACATTCAATTGACAGGTCGCGTGTGTCGTCTTCATGCTCCCAATATATATCCCCGGTTTCCGGCTTTGCAACCCGTAAATCCGGTTTTTGGGGAATTTCCGATGAATCCTTTGCGGAGTTTTGGATGAACACTCACGCTGCATGGCCTCCTATGGTGCTTTTTGCACTGCTTTTCCTGTTCTCGGCAACCATTGCCGCGGAGCCCGAAGCACGCACCTATCAGATGGAGCAACGCTCCGCCGATGGTGTAGCCCAGCAGATTCGCGAACTCTACCCGGATGGCCAGGTGTCCATAACCGCACGGGGACAGCAAATGGTGGTGCGTGGCGAGCCATCAGTACTGGATGAAATAGGCATGCTGGTGGAAACCATGGACGTGGCTCCGGCCCAAATGCGTATTACCGTTCGCTCCCGCAACAACGTCGACAGTAAAAGCGGGGGCGCGGGCGTCTCCGGGGACAACAATCGGGTAAATGTTCAGGTTGAACGCAAGGTCACCACCACGCGCCGCAACCAGGAACGCACACTGATGGTTCAGGATGGCCAGTCAGCCCATATTACCTCCGGGCAGGTCCGCACTGTGCCGGTTGCCATTCGTGGCGGACGCAATCCGGCGGCTTTTCTCGATCAGGTGGAAACCCGCAGCGGTTTTCTGGTGAGCCCACAGGTTATCTCGGACCAGGCCGTTGAACTGAATATCGTGTCCTTCGAGGAAGATCCCGAGGGGGACATCCCCGGCTATGAAACCGAAGCCCTGATGACGATTCGCAGGGTGGAGCCGGGAGAATGGGTAGAACTCGGCGGCACACAGGAGCGACGGGCCGGAGAACAGTCTGGAATTACCTACCAGACCAGTGGTAACCGACAGCAGAACCAGACATTCGAAGTGAAAGTAGACGTTCTCTGAAACCGGTCAGGCCTTGTCTTTGAGCAATACAGCCTTGGCTTCATTGATTTTCGCCGCCAGATAATCGTTACCGCCCCGGTCAGGGTGGAGCTTTTGTATCAGCCGCCGGTGTGATTGAATGATCTCTTCGCGGGCACAATCCGGAGTAACCCCCAGAATCTCGCAGGCCTCTTTGGACGACATTGCACCAGTACTGGTCGCTGCCCGGCTATATTCGTTATTACCCCCCTCATCGCCCTTGCTGTCCGCCTCCCTTCCGTGCCCGAAGGCGCGGCTGATCATGGGCGCAAACTTCAGCAGTGCGGGCAACTTCCTTAACAAGGGCAACAGTGCGGCAACCGCAGCGGTCAGCACATGAACACGGCCGGTCAGCACCATAAACAGAAGCAAAGCCCCGCCGACCACCAGCATTACTTTCCAGGCCGCCGCTTTTTTCTTTTCAGGCGTCAACGCCCCCCATTGCTTCAATACAATAAAAGCAGCAGCAGTCAGGGCAATCCCAAGAATCCAGTGCATTCACTAATCCTTATTCGAACTCGGGGCGTAATTTCGGAGCTGGCGCAGTAATTGTACGCATATCTACGGACAAATCGGTGACAATTCCCCCCGCCCTTGTATAGGATGCTATCCTTTACGGTTTGCCCATGTTGTCTCATTGTTTCACCATCCTCCTGCTTGCCGGGCACACCGACCGTAGGGTGGATGGCCAGAGTCCACGAACCGACACGATCACCTGCAACAGACATACGACCCAGGATCTGAACTATGCGCACTGCCTCACGCTTCCTGATTGTAATCATCTTTCTCGGCGTCGTTCTTGGCGGCATCTTTGGTTACAAATTCTACCAGTTCGGCCAGATGGAGGAGCAGTTCTCTCAACCGCAGCCTCCGGCACAGATTTCCGCGACCAGGGCAAAGGCCGAACAATGGACGCCAGAGCTCAAGGCAGTTGGCAGCGTTGAAGCAATCAATGGTATTGAGGTTGCCAACGAAGTGCCTGGCGTTGTTGAAACCATCAGCTTTGAATCCGGCGATGCGGTGGAAAAGGGTGACGTTCTGATACGGCTTGACGCGGCGATCGACGAGGCTGCGCTGCGAACCCGCCGTGCCGAAGCCCAGCTTGCCGAGCAGGAGTTCAACCGGGTTTCGGACCTGCTACCAAAGCGTGCCGTGTCCCAGTCCCAGTATGATGAGGCCAAGGCCAACTTCGATGCCGCCCGGGCACGGGTCAATGAAGCCGAAGCCCAGCTGAGCAAGAAGGTTATCCGTGCACCATTTGATGGCAAACTGGGCCTGCGGCTGATTGACCAGGGCGAGTATATCGGCACCGGCACCCCCATCGTCGAGATCAATATGCTGAACCCGATCTACGTGGATTACACCGTGTCGGAAAAGGACCTGCCACGGATAGACCGCGACTATGACGTGGTCGCAACGGTTGCCGCTGTTCCGGACCGCATGTTTGAAGGCAAGGTAAGCGCCATCAACACCTCGGTCAATCCTGAAACCCGCACGGTGCGCATTCGCGCCACGCTGGAGAATGACGATAACCTGCTGCGCCCCGGCATGTTTGCCACCATCTCCACCCGACAGCCGGAGGACCGCGATGTCATCACCGTGCCCCGTACCGCCATTTCCTACAACACATACGGCGACTTTGTCTTCGTTGTGGAAGAGAATGACGAGGGTGAACTGATTGTAAACCGGCGCACCGTGCAGACGGGCGATACCCGGGATGGTCGCGTTGCCATCTCCGATGGACTGGAGGAAGGCGAGCAGGTTGTGTCCAAGGGCCTCCTGAGGTTGCGCGCAGAACAACGGGTCGAGATCCAGGATGACAACGACAAGCCGGCGGAGGCGTCCGAGTAATGCGTTTTACCGATATATTCGTTCAGCGCCCCGTCCTTGCCACGGTGGTCAGCCTGCTCATTCTGCTGCTGGGCGCGCGGGCGGCCATGGAAATGGAAATTCGCCAGTATCCGGAGCTGGAAAGCACCACGGTGACGATCACCACAGCCTACCCGGGCGCAAGCTCCGACCTGGTCAAAGGGTTTATTACCACTCCCCTTCAACAGGCCATCGCTGAAGCCAGTGGTATCGACTAC
This sequence comes from uncultured Marinobacter sp., assembly GCA_964521055.1. Lineage (GTDB taxonomy): Bacteria > Pseudomonadota > Gammaproteobacteria > Pseudomonadales > Oleiphilaceae > Marinobacter. The sequence continues at coordinate 7,447 of CAZFPG010000071.1, read as the reverse complement.
CTGACCTCTACCAGCTCACAGGGCCAGTCCACCATCGAAGCCAAGATGGTACTGAACTATGACGCCAACGCCGCGCTGGCCGAAATTCAGGCCAAGGTCGCCAGCCAGCGCAATGTGCTTCCGGAGGATGCACAAGACCCTGTCATCACCTCGACCACCGGTGATTCAACGGCCCTGATGTACATTGCCTTTTACAGCGACGAGCTGAAGGTTCCCCAGATCACTGACTACCTGACGCGGGTTGTCCAGCCCAAGCTTCAGGCGCTTTCCGGTGTCGGCAAGGCCGACCTGCTTGGGCGGAAATTTGCCTTGCGGGTCTGGCTTGATCCGGAGCGACTGTCCGCGGTGGACATGACGCCCCCGGAAGTGGTGGATGTCCTGCGCCGGAACAACTACCAGGCCGCGGTGGGCAATACTGAAGGCAAGTACACCAAGATCAGCATGACCACCGACACCGACGTGGCGGATCCTGACCAGTTCAAAGACCTGGTGGTGAAGGAATCCGATGGTACCCTGATCCGCCTGCGTGACATTGCCCGGGTCGAGCTGGGCTCGGAAACCTACGACCAGCTTGCGCTGTACAAGGGGCAGCCAGCCACCTATGTCGCCATCGAGCTTTCCCCCGGCGCCAACCCGCTTACCGTTGCCGAGAAGGTCAAGGACGAGCTGCCAGGCATTGAAAGCCAGTTGCCATCGGGCCTCAACGTGCGCCTGGCCTATGACGCATCCGACTTTATCGACAACTCCATTAACGAAGTCATAAAAACGTTGCTGGAAGCAATGGGCATCGTCCTGGTGGTGGTGTTTCTGTGCCTCGGGTCTGTCCGGGCTGCCGTTGTGCCATCCGTTGCCGTTCCCCTGTCCCTGATTGGTGGCGCATTCGTCATGCTGATGATGGGGTTCTCTCTCAACCTGCTGACGCTGCTTTCCATGGTTCTCGCCATCGGCCTGGTGGTGGATGACGCCATCATCATGGTAGAGAACGTTCATCGCCATATTGAGGAGGGCGAATCCCGTTTCGACGCCGCTATCAACGGCGCCAGGGAGATGGCCACACCCATCATCGCCATGACCACAACTCTTGTTGCAGTCTACGCCCCAATCGGTTTCATGGGCGGGCTTGTGGGCTCACTGTTCACGGAATTCGCATTTACCCTGGCGGGCACGGTTGTCATCTCCGGCATCGTGGCATTGACGCTGTCCCCGATGCTGTCCGGCAAGATCCTCAAACCCCATGGCAACCCGGGCCGGTTCGAACAGGTGGTAGAGCGCAGCTTTGGTGGGCTTGCCAACGGCTACAAGCGCGCCCTCAGTTCCCTGATGGACACAAAATCAGTGGTTATCTTCTTCGCCATCGTGGTTCTGGGCTCCATCTACTTCATGGTTGCGATGAGCCAGAACGAGCTGGCACCCACGGAAGACCAGGGCATCCTGTTCTACCAGGGCACTGCCGCACAAACGTCCACCCTGGAATACCTGCAGGAGCATGGCGACGAAGTGCAACAACGGATGGCAACGGTACCGGGGTACAACGAGGATTTCATGATCCTTGGCATCACCGCACCCAACGCCGTATTCGGCGGCTTCAAGATGAAGCCCTGGGGGGATCGCGATATCAGCCAGTTCGAGGCCCAGCCTCTGCTGGATAAAGAACTGAAAAATGTGACCGGACTGGAAACCGCCGTATTCCCACGCCCTTCCCTGCCGGGTTCCGGCGGCGGCCTGCCGTTCCAGTTCGTCATCACCACCGGTGAGGATTACGAGCGCCTCAACGACATTGCCAATGAGCTCCAGGGTAAGGCAATGCAAAGCGGTAACTTCATGTTCCTGCAGAAATCCATCGATTTCGACCGCCCGATTACCCAGGTCAAGGTGGACCGGGATCGGGTGGCGGACCTTGGCCTGTCGATGCAGGACGTTGGCCAGGCCATGTCCAGCATGCTCGGCGGCGGTTACATCAACCGCTTCAATATGCAGGGTCGTTCCTACCAGGTGATCCCCCAGGTAGACCAGGAATTCCGCATGGATGAGCAGGCGTTGAATGACTACTACATTCGCGCGGACAGTGGTCAACTGGTACCGCTATCCAGTGTCATCAGCTTCGAGAAATCCGTAGAGCCGTCCCAGCGAACCCAGTTCAACCAGTTGAACTCGCTGACGCTGGAAGGCGTTGTCTCGCCAGGGGTGACCGTGGGGGATGCCATGGCATTCATGGAAAGTGCCGCCGACGAGAGCTTCCCTCAGGGCTTCTCCTTCGACTACACGGGTGAGTCACGGCAGTTTGCCAACCAGGGTAGTGCACTGATGGTGACCTTCTTCCTGTCACTGCTGGTAATCTACCTGGTGCTGGCGGCCCAGTTCGAAAGCTGGCGGGATCCGTTCATCATCCTGGTGTCTGTACCCATGTCCGTCGCAGGCGCCATGGCATTTATCGTGCTCGGGTTTGCCTCCATGAACATCTACACGCAGGTGGGCCTGATCACCCTGATCGGCGTGGTGTCGAAAAACGGCATCCTGATTGTGGAGTTTGCCAACCAGCTTCAGGTGGACAAAGGGCTGAACAAGCGGGATGCCGTCATCGAGGCAGCCGCCATTCGCCTGCGGCCGATCATCATGACCTCCCTGGCGCTCATCTTTGCCATGGTGCCACTGCTGATCGCCGTTGGCCCCGGTGCGGAGAGCCGCTTCGCCATCGGCCTGACCATCAGTGCGGGCCTTGGCATCGGCACCCTGTTCACCATCTTCGTGCTGCCGGCGTTCTATATCCTGCTGGGCCGTGACCACCACGGCTCTGCTGCCAGTGAGTACGGGAATGGTGATAACGGAACGACGGCCCCGGCGTCATGACGCTGGGAACGCTGTTCTGGCTGTTTGTGGCCGGGTTCGCCATCTGGTACTGGTGGCGGGCCAAGGCCATCAAGGACTTTGTGCTGCAGGCAGCCAGAAACTACTGCAAGAAAATGGACGTTATGCTGCTAGACGACGCGGTGTATCTCCGCGGCCTCTGGTTCAAGCGCGACGACAACGGCCGTATCCGGGTGTGGCGTCGGTTCCTCTTTGACTTCACCTCAACCGGTGATGAACGCTACATGGGCCGGATCATCATGCTCGGCCAACGCATCGTTCACATGGAACTGGAACCCCACCGCTTCGGACCGGATCTGTAGCCGGCCAAGAGCTTTATCCCGCATTTCACGACAGACCGCCTCCCCGCGGCATTATCCCGCCGGGCAGCTACGTGGAAGGTGGTAAGGCGGAACTCCTTCGACGCCCGCACCCATGACGCGTTTCGAACAATACCATCAGGAGCTTGCCAGCCTGAACCAGTCCGGCGTTGCCGAAGAGGACCTGGCAGCCATGGAAAACCGCCTGCTGGAACAGCACTTTGAAGACGAGCAGTCCCGGAGCTGGGCGAAGTTGCGGGCTCTGGAAGCGCAATCACCATAATGTGCTCTATTGCCATTCATGACCGGCCGGCGGCGTTAAACTGAGCGAAACTACAATAACACCGCCGGAAAGCCACCCATGAACATTGATCAGCTGCGGGATCAACGATCCTCCGGGTTCCGGAGATTACGTTTTGAGCCCGAACTGGAACGCCACTACCGGCAAATTCGCAACGAGGGCATCCGCCAGCGTGCCCGCCCGGTTTCAGCCGCCGCCCTGCTTTTATTCCTGGTGTATACCCTCCTAGACGCCCTGATGCTGCCACCTCATATTGCCGGAGAAACCATGGCTGTCCGGTTGTTGATCACCTGCCCCGTCATTGCCGGGGTGTGGTGGCTTTCCTGGCGCAACATCAGCCCCGACACTTTCGTAATACTTTATGGCATTGCCTATCTGATCGGTAGCCTGAGTGTTGTAGCCATTATTGGGATCGCCCGGATGGCAGACTACCCTCTGCCCTACGAGGGTCTCCTGCTGATGCTGATGTTCGGCTATTTCGTGATGGGCATCCCCTTCCGGACCGTATCGGTCCTTTCCGTGCTGGTGATTGCCGCCTATCTGACGGTTGAAACGGTAACCGGCATGGACATTCGCCAGCTTCTGATCAATGGTTTTTTCATCATCACTGCCAATATCGTGGGGATGGTGGGTTCCTGGCTCAGCGAGCATCGGCAGCGCGCCCATTTTCTCGACCGCCAGATGCTGGAGGTGTCCAGACAACAGGCCGAACAGGAAAGCCAGCGCAAGACGCGATTGATCACCGTTGCCAGCCATGACCTCCGCCAGCCACTGAACATCATCAGCCTGATACTGGAAAATCTCACGGCGGACGGGCTACCAGCGCAGCAGGCGGGCCTGGTATCACGCCTCAAGCACTCAGTCACTCACTTCAACAACCTGTTGGCGTCAGTGCTGGATATATCGCGCCTTCAGGAGGGCATGATCTCGCCCGAGCCACGCAGACTGTGCCCGCTTGAGGTCATGCAGCAAATCGCGGAAACCTGCACGGAACAGGCGCAGCGCCAGGGTGTTGAGCTTACCGTCGAGCCACCGGAACATTCGGCTGGCGTCATGGCAGACCCGCAACTACTGCATCGGGTGCTTCAGAACCTGGTGGTCAATGCGCTGGACCACAGCAAGGCCAGCCGCATCACTCTCGGCTCGGAGCCACACGGCCAGCAACTGGTCTTTGAAGCAAGGGACAACGGCAAGGGCATGGACCAGGCGATGCTCGGCCAGATATTTGATCCCTTCTATCGTAACAGCAGACAAGATGACCCGGGGCTAGGTCTTGGCCTGGCCATTGTCCGGGAGCTGACCGGGCTGATGGACGGAAGCTGTGACGTAACGTCAGAACCCGGGCTGGGCACCTGCTTCCAGGTCAGCCTGCCCATAGCCACCGCGCCGGCAATTCCCATGATCCCCCGGGCCGGATACAAGGGTGATAACGCCCGTGATCGTTGCCTGGTGGTGGTTGAGGATCACCATGAGGCAAGGCACTGGGTATGCCAGACGCTATTGTCCTGGGGCTACCGGGTAAAGGGGTTCGCGACAGCCGAGCAGGCCGTTGAGCAGTGGCCGGGCCAACCCGACACCATTCTTGTCAGCGACGTCCACTTACCTGGCATGTCCGGGCGGGGCCTGTTCGACACGCTGCAGCGAAGCCAGTCCATTGCCGGCGGCATACTGGTCACAGCCAATACGGCCCATCCCCAGGGATATGATCCGGACCTGCGACTGTGGGTACTGCACAAGCCCCTGATCCCCATGCGCCTGCGAGCAGCTATTGTGCACCTGACCCGCCCCGGACACTGAACACCTGGTATTCATCAGATCAGGCCCAGCGCCCTTGCCTGGGCAACACATTCCGTCCGGTTATGGGCGTCAAGAAGGGCGAAAATGGCTTTCAGGTGGGTTTTCACTGTGTGTTCCGTCAGGTTCAATGCCTGACAGATACGCTTGTTGGGCAAACCCTCCGCCAGCAAAACCAGCACCTCCAACTGGCGCGGTGTCAGCGTTTCCGGCGCGTGCGCAGGCATCTGCAGCGACGGGTAGTAAAGCTGTCCACTGCTGACCTGGCGTACCATCCGGATCAGCGAACCGCGGTCGGCGGACTTGGGCAGAAATCCGACCGCTCCCGCCGATTTTGCCGCACGCACTGATGTCTCGTCTTCGCGGCTGGAAATCACCACCACTGGTACCGGAACGCCCAGGTTCTCCAGCTCTGCAAAGAGTGACAGGCCAGCCTCCCCCTGCAGTGTCAGGTCAAGCAGCACCAAGGATGTTTCCGGGTGCTGACGCAGGTCTTCAACGGCATCAGCCACCGATGCCACACACACAACGTCATCAACCAGCTTTTCCTGTTCGAGTATGGCCGTAAGCCCGAACAGGAAGAACGGATGGTCGTCCACTATGAGAGCCCGGTGCAGCAGCGGAGTGCTCCGGGAATAGGAGTCTTCACAAGCGGCGTTTTCAGCCATTCGGGTATCCATTGATATCTCCGCATGATTACTGTTTTTGTTACTGCGGCCAGCAACACTATACGAACAAAACCGGTAACCGACCGTTTGCTGCTTAACAGTTTCTGACAGTCTTATGGTGATTTCCGGTAATCGGATCAGGGTGTCGCGTACATTTTGGAGCCGTGCAGGGAGGGCACCTGGGCGCTATACTGAACCGTGAAGGCCCTTTGTACCGTTGTGGATTCAAACGCTGATGTTATTTCGTTTACCCGTCTTGCTGTTGTCAGTGTTGCTGCCGACTCTCACCCTTGCGGACACACACGTGCTGAAAGTTGTTACCTCTGACTACCCTCCCTATGAGTTTCTGGAGGGCGGCGAAGTCAAGGGCACCGACACCAGAACCATTCGCCAGGTGCTATCGGCAATGGGCTACCAGCCCGACATCCGGGTATTGCCGTGGGCCCGCGCAGAAGCGAGTACCCGGGCCGGCACTTCCGATATGATCTACTCACTGACCTACTCCCGGAACCGGGATCGCTACTACCACTTCACTGCCCCCATCAGCCAGGCCCGTGATGTTTTCTTCAAGCTTGGAAGTCGCGACCTCGAGTGGCAGGAACTGGACGACCTGGCTGGTTTGCGGATAGGGCTTTCAGCCGCCTACAGCTACGACCCGGAATTCATGGAGTGGCTGGCACGGGGTAATGCCCGGGTGACCCAGATAAGCCAGGAGTCTCCCGAGCTGACCGGGCTGAGAATGGTTGCCCTGGGGCGCATCGACCTCTTCATCTGCGAAGAATCGGTCTGCGGCTATCTTATCGAGGAACACCTTTCACAATATCCGGAACTGTCCAAAGTGAGAGACATGCCCAGGACGGTGGGAGCCACCCGGGGTTTCCGCGCCGCATTTTCCCGTCAGCATCCCCGGGGTAAAGCCCTGAGGGATGAATTCAACCGGGTGCTTGAAGATATCCGCGGCGCCGATTCGGAGTAGGCTCCCATCGCCCCCTGCGGCAATCACCTATCAGACAAAGCGCACAGATTCCTGCAGGTTTCCTATACTGCGGTTTATAACACCCAACCAACAGACAGGACCCATGGACATCCAGACCGACCACCGCTACGCCATTAACCTGAACGTAAGGGGCATACAGCCCTCCGCGACCCTTCGCATCAACGAACTCAGCAACCAGCTCCGTTCCGAAGGCCGGGACATCGTCAAGCTGGGGCTCGGCCAGTCGCCGTTTCCGGTACCGGAGCGCGTTGTCGCCGCCCTGAGGGAGCATGCCCATGAGAAAGACTACCTGCCGGTCAAGGGTCTGAAAGCCCTGCGTGAAGCGATCGCAGGCTACATCAATCGCAGTGAACGCATGCGCTTCAACTGGGACGACGTCCTGATCGGCCCCGGGTCAAAAGAGCTTTTATTCATGCTGCAGCTGGCCTATTACGGCGACCTGTTGATTCCGCGTCCCAGTTGGGTCTCCTACGCTCCCCAGGCCCGCATCATCGGCCGTTCGGTTCACTGGCTGCCCACCCAT